>JAILKU010000108.1 GCA_024693505.1 Bacteroidaceae bacterium
GCAAAAATGCAAAAATGCAAAAATGCAAATTTTGCAGTGTTATCGTGCGTTATCGTGCGTTATCGTGCCGTATCGTGCGATATCGGACATCGCGCAAAAAAACTGTTGTATCTTTGCACCGCGAATGAGACAAAAACTGCAATACCCTGCAGTAAAGTGCAGTTTAGCGCAGTTTAGCGCAGTAAAGTGCAGTTTAGTGCATCGCGCAAAATAAATGTCGTACCTTTGCACCAGAAAAACGTGGACGGCGGCTCGACTTAGTCCGGACAACATCAGAGCTTCCCCACATATCCTACAAGGGGCGGTTACCATATAACCAGTGTTCTTTGACTTAATGATACAAACAAAGCTTCTCTACAGAAGGCGGCGGTAAATTTTACCAGACCCGGGTGTAAATTTTACTAGACCCGCCTCGCGTAAGAAAGATCCTCCCCTCCCGTCGGCGTTCAGAAGCAGATGCCGAGGTGGACGCTGTATTCATGCATGCGGCATATCATCTTGTCCTCCCCCTTGCTGGCGTCCACCGAGCTGTCGTTCACCAGCCTGTCGTGGAAGTCCTGGGCGTAGGTGAATCCGCAGTAGTAGCGGTCCCAGTACATCTTCAGCCCGGCCTGCCATCCCAGCTGGAAGCGCTTCCATACTGCGCCCGTCGTGTTCTTATTGCCGTTGTCCGTGATGTTCCTGCTCTGTCCGCCGGCCTTCTCCTTGCCCATTGCCCTGACCTGGCAGAAGACGCCAGCCATGGGCGCCAGGGCAAAGCTGCGCGTCCGGGAGGGGTAGAACTTGTAGACGACGTTCGCCGGAATGCGGAATGCCAGCTGGCGGTAGGACGCATTCATGTGGTCCTTCACCTCGCCGGTGAAGTCATATTTCATCTGCGCCCCCAGCTCGACGAAGAGCGGAGTGTCCTCGGTTACCTGAATCGAGCGCGCCCAGCCCAGGGCGAATCCCTGGGACAGGATACTGCTAGATGCGCCGTGGAATGTGTATCTCGACGGCGTGTATTGCACGTCGATCAGGTTCTTGTACTCGCGATGCTGCGGCTTCTCCTCCTCGTCCTCGTCGTAGTAGAGGCCGAGGTCATCCGAAAGTTCATCGTCGTCGTCGGTGAATTGCGCTCTTGCCTCGATGCTCAGACACGAAATGATCGTGAAGCAGATTAGTTTGCTGATTTGTCGCATGGATTTAATGGGTTGTATGATTTATGTCTGTCTATATGACTGGCAAACCATACAAAGGTTTAACTTGTTCCTGAAAAAAAGTAGGGGAGTCGTTCTTGAGGAAAGTAGGGTAGTGCCCTGCAGATTGCAATTTCGCATAGAAGGGCACCTGCCGTCGTGTCGGACATCCTATCCGTGTCCGCTCCGTCATTCGTGCCGTTCTATGCGAAACAGTTTTCGGTCCTGCCGTCAGACAAAACCGGGGAGTCTTGTCTGCCGTGACAAGTCTGTGCGAGCTATGCTTCCTTCTTTGTGACGATGATATGGGTGATGATACCACCGATAACAAGCAGCAGACACAGAATCTGATACCAGTTGTAGTCAACAAGCTCCTTTGTCAGATAGCTGACAATCAACAGTAATGCTCCTAAAACGATGAGGATGATGCCTAAATACTTTCTCATAATTCTTATATTATATATTGTTCATTCATGCTCTATTGTGGTACAAATTAACACCTTTTTTCCGATATAACGAAACATTTTGCCGAAAAAAAAGGCTAAAGCCCCAAATTATTGTAAATTTGCAGCTGATTTAGGAGGTTTAAGGGTTTAATTAGATGCTCTTCCTTCAACGATATAAACATTTTGCAGATGAATACATTCCAGACGAAACCTCATTACGAGATTCTTGACGGCCTGCGCGGCGTGGCAGCGCTGATGGTGCTTGTCTTCCACGTCTTCGATGCTTGTCAGGCCAACATCCTCCCGCATGGCTATCTGGCCGTCGATTTCTTCTTCGTCCTCTCCGGTTTTGTCATCGGCTATGCCTACGACGACAGGTGGGAACGGGGCCTGACCATAGGCGGGTTCCTGCGCCGCCGTCTCATCCGCCTCCACCCGATGGTCGTGGCCGGAGCACTGGTGGGATGCCTCTGTTTCTTGGCTGCAGGCGGGCTTCGCTGGGACGGATCGGCCGTGCCGCTGGGCTGGACGCTGCTTGCCCTGCTGGGTACGCTCTTCATGATTCCCGCCCTGCCCGGCTGCCCGACCGAGGTGCGCGGCTTCGGCGAGTACTTCCCCCTGAACGGTCCCTACTGGTCGCTCTTCTACGAGTATATCGGTAACATCCTCTACGCCCTGCTCCTGCGCCGGCTCAGTTCGCGCTGGCTGGCCCTGGTAGCCTTTGTCTCGGGCTGCTTCGTGGTGCATGCCGCTACGGGGATGGGCTATCTGGGTGTCGGTTGGTCGGCTGCCGACGGCGGTTGGTGGCAGGGGCTGGTCAGGATGCTCTTCCCCTATTGTATGGGTATGCTGATGGCCCGTCACTTCCGTTCCCTGCGGGTGAGGCACGCCTTCTGGTGGTGTAGTCTTGTGGTGCTGGCCGTAGGGCTCCTGCCTGTGGTGGGTGGCGAGGATGCGCCCTGGCTGAATGGACTGCTCGACTCGGCCGTTGTCATCGTGCTCTTCCCCTGCCTTGTCTGGTTGGCCGCTTCGGATGTCGATACCTCGGAGCGTACCCGTGGCCTGAGCCGCTGGCTGGGCGACTTCAGCTATCCGCTCTATGCCGTTCACTATCCCTTCATGAGCCTGCTCTTCTTCCATTTGGGCTTCGACGGCAACCTCCTTCCTATGCAGACGGTCTTCGACCATTGGCGCCTCGCCCTGCTGCCCCTCGTCTTCGCTCCCGTCCTGGCCTGGCTGCTGATGAAGTACTACGACAAGCCTCTGCGCCGCTGGCTCTCTGCCCGTTGGGGGCAGTAGCCGTACTGCCGGCCGGGCAGAACGCAGTTTCAAATCTTATGGAAAAAGCACCAAGTATTACCGCATGAAGAAGACAGAAAGAGACAAACAGTTAGCTCGTATCGGGAAGATGGAGGGCTATCTAGACCAGGCCGCCCAGGCCGTAATGTTGCTCTCGGTTGCCCTGGAGCGATATGCCGAGGCAAGGGAACCCATCCGGGCCCTTAGTGATTACTATGGCAGCGAAGAGTGGAAGCAGGACTTCGCCGACGATGAGGCAGGCCTTCTTCCCCATGATTTGAAGCGGGGCGTACTCTCGGAAGACAGCATCTGGAACCTGCTTTCCGATAGTAGGGAACTGGAAGAAAGGATGGGGGAGATAACTAACCGTTCATGAAGACCATAACCTCTACAATATTGCTTGCTGCCGGCGGAAGCCTGGTTCTGCCGCCTACTGCGGCGGGGAGGGAGCATAAGGCTTTAGGCTCAAGCAAACATAAGCCCAACATTATATATATAATGTGCGACGATATGGGCTACGGTGACCTGGGCTGCTACGGACAGCACTATATCCATACTCCGAATATCGACCGTATGGCTGCCGAGGGAATGCGCTTTACGCAGGCCTATGCCGGTAGTCCGGTTAGTGCCCCTTCTAGGGCTTCTCTGATGACCGGGCAGCACTCGGGCCATGGCGAAGTAAGGGGAAACAAGGAGTACTGGAAGGGAGTTCCAACGGTAATGTACGGGCAGAATCAGGACTTCTCCCGCGTAGGTCAGCATCCTTACTCGCCCGACCATATCCTGCTGCCCGAGATAATGAAGGACAATGGCTATACTACGGGTTTGTTCGGCAAGTGGGCAGGGGGTTACGAGGGCTCCGTCTCTACTCCCGACAAGCGCGGCATCGACGAATTCTATGGCTATATCTGCCAATTTCAGGCACATTTATACTACCCGAACTTCCTGAACAGGTATAGCAGGACAGAGGGTGATACCGGTGTTGTCCGCATCGTGATGGAGGAGAATATCAAGTACCCGATGTACGGGAAGGACTATGGAAAAAGACCACAATACTCGGCTGACTTGATTCATGAGAAGGCCATGGAATGGCTAGATCGTCAGGACGGCAAACAGCCCTTTTTCGGCCTCTTTACCTATACCCTTCCGCATGCCGAGCTCAGACAGCCAGAGGACTCCATCTATAACAATTACCTGAGCGAATTCTACTGGGACCGCACCTGGGGAGGTCAGGAGGGAAGCCGTTACAATCCCTCGGATCACGTCCACGCTCAGTTCTCCGGAATGATAAGCCGCCTTGACGTTTATGTAGGGCAAATCCTGACTAAGCTGAAGGAGAAAGGTATGGACGGGAACACCCTCGTAGTCTTTACCAGCGACAACGGACCTCATGAAGAAGGGGGTGCCGATCCGGTTTTCTTCGGGCGCGACGGTAAACTGAAAGGCCTCAAGCGAGAGTGCTTTGAGGGAGGCATTCGCATACCTTTTATTGTCCGTTGGCCTGGACATATCGAGGCCGGAAAGACTAATGATCATCAACTGGCTTTCTACGATGTGATGCCCACTTTTTGTGAACTTATCGGGTTGAAGAAATTCCCCGGGAAGTACCGCAACACTAAACTTCAGGAGGACTTCTTCGACGGCATTTCCTTCCTGCCCACCTTGCTCGGGAGCGATGCCCAGCCCGTTCATGAATTCCTATACTGGGAGTTCCACGAGACTGACCAGATCGGGGTTCGGATGGGTGACTGGAAACTGGTTGTGCGGGGCGGAAAGCCGTCTTTGTTCGACCTCTCTACCAACCTTCACGAAGATCACGACTTAGCTGCCGACCATCCGGAAATCGTATCCCGAATGGTAGAGATCATCTATGCGCAGCACACGCCCAGCCCGTATTTCAATCTTACCCTGCCTAAGAGATGAGTTTCAATATTATGCTGAAACCGGTCGGCGCAGCGTGCAATCTGGAGTGCCGCTACTGCTACTATCTCGACAAGCGAAACCTGTATCCCGATGCCGCTCATACCCTGATGAGCGACGAGCTCCTGGAGTACTTTGTCCGCCAGTATATCGAGGCTCAGCCCACTCGCGAAGTACTCTTTGTCTGGCACGGCGGGGAGACTCTCCTTCGCCCTCTTTCCTTCTATCAACGGGCGCTCGAACTTGAGCAACGCTATGCCGGATGGCATACTATCTCCAACTGCATACAGACGAACGGAACGTTGCTCAATGATGCCTGGTGCACCTTCTTCAGGGATAGTAATTGGCTCGTCGGCGTTAGTATAGACGGTCCCGAAAAGTACCACGACGCATACAGGCGGAGTAGGGGAAATGCCCCTTCCTTCCATAGGGTGATGCGGGGCATTGAGTTGCTGAACAGGCACAGTGTGGACTGGAATGCGATGGCCGTCGTCAATAACCTGAATGCCGCTCATCCCCTAGAGGTTTATCATTTCCTGAAGGACATAGGATGTCACTATATGCAGTTTACGCCCATCGTGGAGCGCATCCTTCCGGGTGGCAGTTCCCATAGCCTGGCCTCTGCCGCCGACCAGGATGCGCCACTGGCCGACTACTCCGTCAGCCCCCGGCAATGGGGAGATTTCAACTGCGCCATCTTCGACGAGTGGGTGCGCCGCGATGTAGGAAGCTACTTCGTCCAGCTATTCGATGCCACCCTCGCAAACTGGATGGGCGTACCGCCCGGAGTATGCTCAATGGCCCGCACTTGCGGGCATGCGGGGGTGATGGAATATAATGGAGACGTATATGCCTGCGACCACTTTGTCTTCCCCCCTTACCGGCTCGGGAATATCCGTTCAAGTACACTTTCTGCCATGATGCTGAGCCCCCGGCAGCAAGCCTTCGGGCAGAGTAAGTTCGACAGCCTGCCTATGCAATGCCTGCGATGCAAATACCTCTTTGCCTGTAACGGAGAGTGCCCCAAGAACCGCATCCTGCGTACTGCCGAAGGGGAGCCCGGACTTAACTATCTCTGCCAGGGATACTACAGGTTCTTCAACCACGTTGCCCCGTATATGGACTTCATGCGCAACGAGCTTTCCCACCGCCGTCCTGCGGCAAATGTCATGCTCCATCTAGACGAGTTATAGCCCTCCCCCCTGACTTTTCCTGCCCCTCCAGGGTAAAATCCTTACTTTGCCCAACTTTTTTTCCCGTTTGCTTTGCATCTTCCCGGACATTCACTACCTTTGTAGTCGTTTAGGCACGATTATACTAGTTTCTTACACCAAATACCTGACCCACTATGAATAAGGAAAAGAAGAATTTTCCACACTCCCAGTTCCTCCGCGACCTCGCGCTTTCTATTATCGGAACCACCATCTCCATTATCCTTACGTTCGGCACTGCCCATATCATCACTGAGCGCGAAAAGCGTGCTGACGGGCGGCAGACAGCTATGATGGTCATCCACGATATCGAGGAATACGCCAGTGCCTTCAATAAGATGGCGAAGGAGGAAATCGAGAATTATAACCTTACGAACTACGTGATGGAGCACCTCGATTCCCTCGAAAAGCTATCCATCGACACACTATATTCCGCGGCATATTTCATTACGAACGAGGGTATCGATCAGTACGAGATCGACGACAACATAGAGCGCACTTTCCAGAGTACCCAGGATACCTGGAAGAACATCAATACCCCTAGTTTCATCGACGAGGTACGCGGATATTACTATGAGCGCCGCACACTGATTAAGGAGATGAATCACTCTACGCTCTTCATCCCTCCCATACCATACGAAGAACTCGTCCAGATAGCCGCAAAGACATGGAATAAGGACTTCAGGGAGAACCTCGAAGCTTTCCTTCGGGAGAAGCTCCAGCTAGACGAAGTGCGCTTCTATCTGGCTAGATCGCGCAACAGGGAAAAAGAACTTACCGAGAGGGCCGACCAGTGGAAAAACAAGAGCGAAAGGTGTAAGTTCCTTATGGGAATTACCGATGAAGAACTGGAGCAGTACCTTAACACGCGCAAACAGCACGGCTCGCCCCTGAAGGACCGCCAGCTTATAGGTCAGTGGCGCACCATTGATGACGATCCGCAACTCTACGACTTTAGGCGCAACCATACGTTTTCACAGACCGTCATACGTACCTATCCAGGGGATGTGTACAGCGGTTTGATTAGGGTGATTATCCACATAAGCGGACGTTGGGAGATAAAGAACGACTCCCTTTACCGTTACTATGACAAGGGTCGGACCCTGGAGATTGACCACTCAGGCATCTCCTATTCCCTTGATATGAAGGACTCTGTTGACCGACTTCTCAATGAATGGAACACCTACTATGACAATGACGCCGATGCACAGAAGAACTGGACGCACGAGGACATTATCCGTGCCGCTACCCTAGACCCGACGGGCAAGAAAATCGAACTCAGCTGGTTGGGCGAAGATAACCAACAGCAGACCAGTTACTTCGTAAAGGAGAAGTAGCCGCCACTACGTTCGGCAACACCAACGCTCGCCCTGAAAGGGCAAAAACACTTAGCCCAGGGCATCGCCCTGGGTAGTCCATCGGCATCACCATCCCTCGCCCTGAAAGGGCATAAGATCTTAGCCCAGGGCATCGCCCTGGATAGTCCAGCGGCAACACCAACGGTCGCCCTGAAAGGGCATAAGCTCTTAGCCCAGGGCATCGCCCTGGGTAGAGGACGAGTGAATAGGTTCGCCCTGAAGGGGCAAAAGCGCTATCATATCTTTGCTTTTGCCCTTTCAGGGCGACTTTCATTGCCTGCCATTACCCAGGGCGCTGCCCTGGGCTAAAGTGCTCATTGGCCCTTCAGGCCGTTCTTTAGCTATCAGTTTTAACTTTCCATTCACCCCTTCAGGCCGTTCTTTAGCTCTCAGCTTTAACTTTCCATTCACCCCTTCAGGCCGAACTCTATCTCTCAATCTTACTTTCCTATCCTTCCTCACTAATAACGGAGGCCTATTTCACCAGTACCTTCTTCCCCCCGTGAATATACACGCCCTTCTGCCGCGGCCTATCCGAGAGCCTGCGCCCGTCCAGGCTGTACCATGCTTCTTCCCCATCAACTCTATTATGAATTATGAATTCTGAATTATGAATTGATAAGATTCCAGTGGTCTGACTATCCCCGAAATTGATCTGGTAAGCCTTAACCGGCTGCGATGCGCTTCCACTGGCCGGAATGTTGAAGTGTGCCCGGAAACAGTGGAGCGTCCGCTCGCTCTCGGCATACCCTATCGTACTATTCGCGCCCAGGAAGATTGTCTCGCTGAGCAGTCCCTCATTCTCGTCCGAGGCACCCGCCGCCACTATGGAGAACGGTTCATAGTTCCCCTGGAACGAGCCGCCCTCGAAGCTTACTTTCTCCGGTGCCGCCTTCGATATCGCGACATTGCAGAAGATAGGGTCTTTCAGGTCGTATTCCGCAGGATTCTCATCATATCGCACTGGCTTGCCCCACCTGATGATATACGGCTTTCCGGCCTCGATCTGGTATAGCTTTTCGGTGAAGCTGAGGGTGAGCACACCATCCTCCAGTCTAGAGTTTGCGGCATCCAAAGCCCTCATCTCGGCAGACCTGAGAACAGAACTGTTAAAGGCCTCGACATCCATGCTGAAGGGCAGGCAAAGTGTATTCCAGTACCCGTCCTTATACAGGGTGCGGCCCTCCAGCTGCACGTATGCCGAGAGGCCGTCAAGCCTGGTCAGGACATCAGCATTCCTTGCATTGTCGAGCAGCGGAAACAAGGGATAGACAGCCTTTCCGGCATTGGATGAATAGTTTTCCGCAGTAAACTGTTTGCCATCGGCAGTCACGAATTTCTTACCATCGGCGATAGTCAAATCCACATCAGTAAAATTACTACAATATAATGCATTCCCCGGGGCTGTCCAGCTCAGTTCCACACCATTTGGCGAATTCAAAGTAGTACTATTGGAATTGGCCGATACCCTGCCTCCGTATATCCTGAGCTTGTCTGAATCCGACGTCGGATTTATAGTGATGGCATTATCTCCCATAGGATTAAATAGTTCCAGAATCCCGTTTCCCTTCGGTCCGCCATATATATTCAGCTGTCCTTTAACCTTTATGAGAGTGCTACTTCTGCATGATATGGTAAGATTGGCATCATCTGCCAGGACCAGATTCGTTGGTTCTGTTAGGATGAGAGCCTCATGCAGGGTAATCTCTCCGGAAACATATAGCGTTCGTACTGCCGGATTAAAGTATCCTTTACTAATTGACCCATCAGAATTCAGTACATCATATTCATTATTATATATCGGCAATACTTCGCCGGAAGCATCGATATAGTATAGCGAATAGGGCTCCCACTCATTACATACCGTACATCTGTGATTAGTATATTGATGACCAGTAGCTGGGAAATTCTTATCATTTATTGTCTCAATTTCTCCACATCTTGTACATTCCCTTGAAATTCTGCCATATTTGGTACAAGTAGGTGAAGCACTTATATACCAATCCCCCCATGCATGGCCTAAAACAGGCAGATATTCAGTAATTCCACATCTTGCACAGGTATGCTGCTGGCCCCCGTGTTCTGTACAAGTAGCAGGAGAATTATCACTGCCGAATGGCTCTCCCCAGACATGTCCTAATGGCTCGCTTTGATATTCAGGAAAATGTTTATTGCAATAATAACATTCATTTACATAGTGTGCTCCTTCAGTACAACTTGCTGGTATAAGATCATTTGAGTATCTATGTAATTCATGCCTTTCAAATTGAGTTATTACTTTTTGAGTAGTAGATATACCACAGGCTTCACAATTTATATTTAATCTTAATATTCCTCTATTTTCACAAGGATAATCTATAATATTGACACAATAATCTTTAAGGTTTGTTGGAAATTTACATTCTGGATTTTGACAATATACTATAAATTGATCCCAATCACTTCTATTATCAGCCTTTAAATATCCATTTATGCCAATTGCCAAGACTAGAATTATGATTACAGCCTTTTTCATATCTTATACATTATTATATATTATATATTATATAGCTATACTGAATTCTAATTACTCAGCCCATCCTTGGGTGATGAGGATGGGCTGAGAAGATAGTGTCGTACTATTCCATTCCGTTATCATCGGAATTGTTTCCACCGCCGTTGTTTCCGGGATTGGGAGTAGTACCTTCGTTTTCTTCGTCGTCATCCTCGGCCACCGTTCCGTTGCCAGTGTTCTTAATGCGCGTAGCACTCTTACTGAGGGCAAACATCTTACTGATCTTGATGCCCACGCTTGCGCCGATGCGCCAGTTAAGCATGTTCTGCGTAACCATGTCTGCCGAAGCTACCGTAGCGCCATCATACTTCTCGGGGTTCTCCTGAACCTCCTTGTCGCTAATGCCTCCTGAAACCTTCGGAAAGAACGAAACCAGCTTCAGACCCTGCTCATTGGTCAGGATCACTACCCCCAAGTCCTCTTTAAGAGGTCCCGGGGGTAGCCAACTTAGTATATAAAGCCTTACTCTTCCAGTAGCGTAAACTCCCTTTCGGAGAGGGGCTTGGGAGAGTCTTTCATGACTCCTTACTGCTCCGACCAGTCTTCCTGAGTCTTGCGCACGTAACTCTTATACCTGATCTGAGCCATACGCTGAGCCTCGGCAAAGAGTTCCTCAGCCTCGTCCGGATAGGCCTTCTTCACACTGAGATAGCGGACCTCGCCCATAAGGAAGTCGTGGAACTTATCCCAGTCGGGCTCCTTCGAATCCAGGCTGAAGGGATTCTTTCCTTCCTCGATCAGAGCGGGATTGAATCTCCACAAATGCCAGTATCCGCACTCTACTGCCTTCTTCTCCTCAGCCTGGCTCTTGCCCATGCCTCCCTTAGCCTTCAGGCCATGGTTAATACAAGGCGCGTAGGCAATGATGATAGAGGGACCGTGCCATGCTTCGGCCTCGCGGATGGCCTTCAGGGTCTGGGAATGGTCAGCGCCCATGGCTATCTGGGCCACATAGACATATCCGTATGTAGTGGCTATCATACCCAGATCCTTCTTGCGGATTCTCTTACCCTGAGCGGCAAACTGGGCTATGGCGCCGAGTGGCGTAGCCTTAGATGCCTGCCCGCCCGTATTGGAGTAAACCTCAGTGTCGAGCACTAGTATGTTAACGTCTTCGCCACTGGCTATCACGTGGTCGAGACCGCCATAGCCGATGTCGTAAGATGCACCGTCTCCACCAATGATCCACTGGCTTCTCTTGGCCAGATGGGCCTTTCCTTCGAGTAGCTCGCTCTCCAAAGCGCAACCGCGGCAGGGGCATATCGGACTGCCTGCAGCCTTAGCTTCCTTGGCTTCCTGAAGCTTCTTGGCTGCCACTTCTGCTCCGTAAATCTCGATGCCCTGGCCCTGCCAGAAGGCTATGGCTCCGTCTATGGGGAGTATGGCTTTCTCCAGTGCTGCGATGAACTCGTCGGTAGCTTTGCGGTTGGCTGTAGATTCGTCGTAGGTATCGAGCCACTTCTGTGTAGCATCGCGCATCCAGTCGAAGGCAGTTGTCTTAACTAGCTCTTCTGCCTTCTCGCGCAGTATGCCGCGCATCTTCTTATGTCCGAGCTGCATACCCAGTCCGAACTCGCAGAAGTCCTCGAAAAGTGAGTTGTTGAAGCACGGACCCTGGCCCTTCTCGTTCTTTGTATATGGTGTTGAAGGGATGCTGGCGGAGTAGATGCTGGAACATCCCGTGGCGTTTGCCACCATCTGCCTGTCTCCGAATAGCTGGCTGATAAGCTTGACGTAGGGTGTCTCTCCGCATCCGGAACATGCACCGCTGAACTCGAAGAGAGGCTGTGCGAACTGGCTGTTCTTCACGCTCTGACGTATATCCACGAGGTTCTGCTTTGAGGGAATCTTCACCAGCTTGTCCCAGTCGGCAGCCATCTTCTTCATATCTGCAGCGTCGGGGTTGAAGGGGACCATGGTGAGTGCCTTGCCCAGTTTGGGGTTGCCCGGACATATATCGGCGCAGTTGCCGCAACCGAGACAGTCGAGCACGCTTGGTTCGATCACGAAGTGCATGCCCTTCATGGCAGCGGGTGCCTTCATCTCTAGTGTCTCAAGTCCTTCGAAGCCGGAAAGCTCGTCATCGGTGAGCACGAAAGGACGGATGGCTGCGTGGGGGCAGATGTATGCGCATTGGTTACATTGTATGCAGTTCTCCTTATTCCAAGCGGGTACGAATGCCTCTACGCCGCGCTTCTCGTAAGCTGCGGTTCCTACTTCCCAAGAGCCGTCTGCCATGCCATACTTTGCAAAGGTGCTTACTGGCAGAAGGTCACCTGCCTGTGCATTGATAGGTCGTACAACGTCCTTTACGAATGCGGGAGCATCGTCCTGCTTCTCAGCATCATCGGGCAGGTTAGCCCATTCAGGCTTCACCTCGAACTTCTTGTACTCATCGCCACGGTCTACTGCGGCATAGTTCTTATCTACTACATCTTGTCCCTTGCTGCCGTAGCTCTTGACAATGAATTTCTTCATCTGCTCTACGGCCAGGTCTACGGGTATAACGCCAGTGATACGGAAGAATGCGGACTGCAGGATGGTGTTTGTACGGTTACCGAGACCGATTTCCTGGGCAATCTTGGTGGCGTTAATGGTATAAACCGTGATGTTGTTCTGTGCGAAATAGCGCTTCACTTTGTTAGGCATGAACTTCTCGAGTTCCTCACCTTCGAAGATAGTGTTCAGCAGGAAAGTACCGTTCTTCTGCAGGCCGCGCGTAACATCGTACATATGCAGATAGGCCTGCACATGGCATGCCACGAAGTTGGGCGTCGTTACCAAATAGGTGCTGCGGATAGGCGTGTCTCCGAATCGCAGATGCGAACATGTGAAGCCGCCGGACTTCTTGGAGTCGTAACTGAAATAGGCCTGGCAGTACTTGTCGGTATTATCGCCGATGATCTTCACAGAGTTCTTATTGGCACCCACTGTTCCGTCGGCTCCGAGACCGTAGAACTTAGCCTGGAAGATACCCTTTCCGCCAAGAGGCATCTCGGGAACCTCGGGCAAGCTGGTGAAGGTTACATCATCAACGATACCGATGGTAAAGTGGTTCTTGGGTTCGGGCATTGCCAGGTTGTTGAACACGCTGATTATCTGTGCAGGGGTAGTGTCGTGACTGCCGAGGCCATAGCGTCCACCTACTATCAGGGGACGGTTCTCTACATCATAATAGGCATCCTTCACGTCGAGGTACAGGGGCTCTCCGTTAGCTCCGGGCTCCTTGGTACGGTCGAGAACTGCAATGCGCTTCACCGTCTTGGGCACACTGGCCAGCAGGTGCTTCACGCTGAAGGGACGATACAGATGCACACTGATCATACCTACCTTCTCGCCATTTGCATTCAGATAGTCGATGGCCTCGCGGGCGGCATCAGTAGCACTGCCCATCAGGATGATGATACGGTCGGCATCCTCTGCTCCGTAGTAAGAGAACAGGTGGTACTCGCGACCCGTAATCTTGGATATCTCACCCAGGTATTTCTCAACAACCTCGGGTACGGAATCGTAGTAGGGGTTGCATGCTTCGCGGTGTGTGAAGAAGGTCTCAGGATTCTCAGCCGTACCGCGGGTGATAGGCCTTTCGGGAGACATTGCACGGTCGCGGAAGCGCTTGATGTACTCTTCCTTCACCAGCGGGCGTATAGCTTCCTGGTCCATGAGTTCAATCTTGTGGTACTCATGAGAAGTGCGGAATCCATCGAAGAAGTTTACGAAGGGCACACAGGTTTCCAGGGATGCCAGATGAGGAACGGCCGTGAGGTCCATTACCTCCTGTACACCTCCCGAGCAGAACATTGCAAAGCCAGTCTGACGGCAGGCCATAACATCCTGATGATCGCCGAATATACAAAGCGAGTGGCTTGCCAAGGTGCGTGCAGACACGTCAAATACGCAGGGGATAAGCTCACCGGCTATCTTGTACATGTTGGGAATCATCAGAAGCAGACCCTGAGATGCCGTGAAAGTAGTAGTAAGAGCACCTGCCTGCAATGAGCCGTGTACAGCACCTGCTGCACCCGCCTCTGACTGCATTTCCTGAACTGTGACGGTCTGGCCCCACAGGTTCTTACGACCACGTGCGGCCCACTCATCCACATGCTCCGCCATCGGCGAAGAAGGTGTGATGGGGTAGATTGCAGCTACCTCCGAGAACATGTAACTCACATGAGCCGCAGCCTCATTTCCATCACAAGTGATAAATTTTTTTTCTTTTGCCATTTTCTTAATACCTTATTTCTTTAAGTCATTAATATTCTTTTTACCTGTTCCCCCCAATTGTCTCCCTTTAAATCCTTAAGCTTAATATAGGAAACCATACATCCACAGGGGAACTTCCTGTCCAACTCCCTCTGTGACATCCGGAAGGGCATAGATTACATCTGTGCTTCGGCGACGTGGAGGCTCCTCACAAATACGGAAACGCTGGTTCCCATCTACCAGGAACGTACTGCTACGGTCTCCCATCCTTACATCGTGGCGTCCCCATAGTGCATTCTGGAAGAAAGTCTGATACATCGTCAGTTCATCTACATTTCCCGGTGTCATAGCAAACATTAGGTTGGTGTTGTGCATAAGCAAGCTGGCCGGCTTCTTTGGGAAATTCTCCTTTACGCGATATACCATATTTATCAGGCGTGCATCGCTAAGATATTTGATGTAGTTCATGACTGTAGCGCGTGATGTCTGCATATCTGTTGCCAACTGACTTACATTAGGCGCTCCGGTCCCGGAGATAGCCAGAAGATAGAGTAACTTCTTTATCTTTCCCAGATATTTCTGTTCTATTTGCTTGATGAGAAGTATATCTACTTCAATCATCATGTTCATGGTCTTCAGGAGATTCTCGGAGAAATTAATCTTCTCCAGGAAGAAGGGATAATATCCATGATGAAGATAGCTCTTGAAATGATCCAGCGGATTGATTTGCGCCATGACTTCCTGCGAGATGCGCTCATGACGATTCTGAATTTCCCGAAGACCATAGGCACGCAAATTCAGTCCGGCTTTCAGGTTCAGATACTCGCGGAACGAGAATCCGCGCAGGTTGTAACTGGCTACAATTCCGTTTAGCTCGGGATTCTCTTCCTTCAATCTCATCACACTACTTCCTGTAAACACAACGTGCAGCCTAGGACAGCGGTCATAAATCATACGTAGCTGATGACTCCAGTCGGGATCTTTGAATACTTGATCTATAAGAAGAACTTGACCGCCAACCTTTTGGAATTCACATGCGAAGTTGAAAAGGCTGGTACCTTGGAAATAGAAGTTGTTCATGTTGATATAGAGACACCTCCTATCTCTGGTACCAAAATTCTCACGTGCATATTGTAGCAGGAATGTTGTCTTTCCCACTCCACGACTACCCTTAATACCAATTAAACGTGCGCGCCAGTCGATTTCATCCATCAATGCACGCCGCACAAGAGCTTCCGTATGCTCCAATAAAAACTGATGAGTTCGAAAAAATATCTCCAACATACCTAAAATTGATGATTTTCGAGCGCAAAGATAATAATTTTTGGGCAAAATGCAAAGTCTACATAACAAAAAGTGCGTTTTAGCCCATATTTTTTTCTATTTTTTGGGAAAAACGTCAATATGACGCATTTGTGTCATAATAAAAGTCTGTCTTTTTAACATATAGTCTGAGGGTGTTTGGCTATTGAATTTCAAAGGGTTGGGTAGAGTGGCGGCGATGAGCGCGCAATCAGGTCGGGTCAGTTCCAGGGCAGAACGATGAAAATGCCATTGCCCGACAGCTTCAGCGCCGTAAATTCCATCCCCCATCTCAATGGAATTCAGGTAAACCTCCATTATGCGTTCTTTCCCCCATATTAGTTCAATGAGTATGGTAAAGTAAGCTTCCAGACCTTTTCTCAGCCAACTTGACGATGGCCATAGGAAAACGTTTTTGGCTGTCTGCTGGCTGATTGTGCTTCCGCCGCGCCGACGCTTACCGCTCTGTCTCTCTTTGACGGCATTGTTTATTTCTACAAAGTCAAATCCGTGGTGCGTGAGAAACCGTTGGTCTTCGCTGGCCATGACTGCTACGGGCATATAGATGGACATGGAGTCCAGTGGTACCCAGTGGTGGCGAAGTTTGATCTGCTCTCCACGAGACATTTGCTGTGCACAGCGGATAAGCATAAGCGGCGTCAGATAGACTGGACACCAACGATAGACAATAACAGAAAGGATTGTACTCCCGAAAAAGAGGAGTACAATCCATTGCAAGGTTTTTTGTATCTTAAGAAGAATCTTCATCTATAGAGCTATAGGAACTATAGGGACTATAGACACATGGGCTGATGGAGATTACTGAAGCGTGCCGGCATTGGCAGCGGCAATCATGGCATCGCTGGCGTACAGATAAACTTCTACGCGACGGCTGGCGTTGCGGTCCTCCTTGCCATTGGCATCCATAATCAGGTACTGAGGATCTTCGCCGTAGCCCTCGGTGCTCTTAATCTGAGAACCGCTAACACCGCACGTTCCGGTCAGATAGTTCTTGACGGCTGATGCGCGGTTCTGGCTCAGTGTCAGGTTGGTGGCATCGGAACCGTCACTGCTGGCAAAGCCCAGGATGGCTACGTCGCAGTCGGTGTAAACATTCAGTACATTCTCGGCAAACTGCTTAAGAGAATTCTGGGCCTTCGAGGTCAGGGCATACTTTCCTGTGGCGAAAAGAATACCATTGTCGAAAGTCACCTTTACAGCCTCCAGGCCCTTGCCGTCGGTCGTGGTCTCAACCTCGGCATTAGCTACGGCAGCGGCAGCCTTGGCAGCCTTATCCATCTTACGGCCAATGAGAGTGCCGGCAGTAGCACCAACGGCAGCTCCGGCAGCAGCGCCGATACCGGCTCCCATTTTTGTGTTACCCGTCAGCTTTCCGATCAGGGCACCCAGGCCTGTGCCGGCTGCAGCACCAGCTGTCGTACCGATAATGGCACCCTTGCCCGTGTTACTCATACTTCCACAACTCGAGAGAACCATGGCGACTGCCAGGATTCCCATTGTTAACTTCATTCCTTTCATAATCTCAGTTTTAAGTTAAAAAATTTATTCTATTTATACTTTTTCTGCTGCAAAGATACAACTTTTTCCACATACTCGCACATAATCCGCGTTTTTTTCGTAATTTTGCATCGTTTTAACTAAAAGCTGGTCAAATTTCATCGATAACAAATAGCAGAAACATAGTATATGGCAAAAGAATTAGAATTTCTGACAAAGAGAAGTGAAGACTACAGTAAGTGGTACAATGAATTGGTTGTGAAAGCGGATCTGGCCGAGCAGGCCGACGTCCGCGGGTGTATGGTTATCAAGCCCTACGGCTATGCGATTTGGGAGAAGATGCAGCGCATCCTGGACGACAAGTTCAAGGAGACCGGCGTGCAGAACGCCTACTTCCCCCTGCTCATTCCGAAGAGCTTCCTCTCGCGGGAGGCGGAGCACGTGGAGGGTTTTGCCAAGGAGTGCGCCGTGGTCACCCACTACAGGCTGAAGACGAACGAGACGCACGACGGGGTGGTGGTCGATCCGGCCGCGAGACTGGAGGAGGAGCTTATCATCCGGCCCACCAGCGAGACGATTATATGGAACACGTTCAAGAACTGGATACATTCCTACCGCGATCTGCCCCTGCTCATCAACCAGTGGTGCAACGTGATGCGCTGGGAGATGCGCACGCGTCTGTTCCTGCGCACAAGCGAGTTTTTGTGGCAAGAGGGACACACGGCTCATGCCACGCGCGACGAGGCCGAGGAACGCGCCCGCCAGATGCTGCGCGTATATGCCGACTTCGCCGAAAACTGCATGGCTGTGCCCGTCGTGCAGGGCGTGAAGAGTGAAACCGAGCGCTTTGCCGGCGCGCTGGACACGTACACCATAGAGGCCATGATGCAGGACGGCAAGGCGCTGCAGAGCGGCACGAGCCACTTCCTGGGACAGAACTTCGGCAGGGCATTCGACGTGCAATTCCTGAACAAGGAGAACAAACCGGAGTTTGCGTGGGCCACCAGCTGGGGCGTCAGCACCAGGCTGATGGGCGCGCTCATCATGACGCATTCGGACGACAACGGACTGGTGCTGCCGCCCGCCCTGGCACCCCTGCAGGTGGTCGTCATCCCCATCGGCGGCAAGCCCGAACAGCTGGCGGCCGTCGACGAGGCCGTGGCGCCCGTCATCGCGAAGCTGAAGTCCTACGGCATAAGCGTGAAATATGACAACGCCGACAACAAACGGCCCGGATTCAAGTTCGCCGACTATGAACTGAAGGGCGTTCCCGTGCGTCTCGTCCTCGGGGCGAGGGATTTGGAGAACGGAACGGTCGAAGTCATGCGCCGCGACACGCTGGAGAAGGAGTCGAGGCCCCTGGAAGGCATCGCCGAGTACGTGAAGGAACTTCTGGACACCATACAGCGGAACATTTTCGACAAGGCCAGGAAGTTCCGCGACGCACACATCTTCGAGTGCGAGGACTACGAGGAGTTCAAGGAGCGCGTCAAGGACGGAGGCTTCTACCTCTGCCACTGGGACGGCACGGCCGAGACCGAGGCGCGCATCAAGGAGGAGACGCAGGCCACAATCCGGTGCGTGCCCTTCGGCTTCGAGCAGACGCCGGGCGTGGACATGGTCAGCGGGAAGCCCGCCAAGTTCCGGGTGCTCATCGCCCGCAGCTATTGAGGCAGTATCGGAATCCCGGACATACGCGCGTGTATCAATTTTATGTACACGCGCGTTTTTTTATGCCCATTCCGGTGCCGGGACGGATAGACCGGGATTCAGAACATCGCATTTTGACATCAATTTCCGTAGTCTGAAATCCGGAACATCGTATTTTGATATCCAAATCCGTAGTCCGGAATCCGGATGGACGTATTTTGATGCCAAAATGGCGCTGGAAATTCCGGTTGGGCATATTTTGATATCAATTTCCGCCCTGGAAAATCCGGATGGACGAATTTTGATATCAATTTCCGCATTCTGAATTCCGGTTGGACGAATTTTGATATCAATTTCCGCTCTGGAAATTCCGGTTGGGCATATTTTGATATCAAAATAGCCTGCCCCGGATTCGGGACAGGCTATTTCGATGCCGTTTTGCCAATTTCAGATTCAGAATCTATCCAATCTGCCTTCAAGAGAGAGCCTACCGGATCAGGATCTTCTCCGACCGGATGCCGTTTGGTGTGCGCCGCACCTGGATATACATTCCCCGGCGCAGGGGCAGGATGACGCGGCGGCCGCTCATGTCGTAGTAGTCCTGGCTGAGGATGACCTCGCCTGCCGTCTGTCCGTCCACGCCCAGTCCGTCACCCACCGTGTAGTGGAGCGTCACGACCTCGCTGTCCTCCATGCCCTCCCGGACGGCGATGGCCTGAATCGTCATCTCGCCCGTTATCTCCACCGGTCCGGTATACGTCAGGCGGGTCCCGGAGTCGCAGGGGCAGCTGCCGTCGGTCGTGTAGTAGATCGTTGCGCCGGGCGTCGAGCTGAAGAGCATGACGCTGGAGCCCGGTCCGACCACCGTGCCGTCGGCGATATTGGCAATCGGGCGCGAGACGATGCCCGTCAGGCTGTACTTCACCTCCACCGTGGCCCTCGCCTCCATGTCCGCCACTGCCAATACGATGTCGGCCGTGCCGGGCAGGATACCTCGCAGTGTGACTTCTGCCCGTCCTGCCTCGTCGAAGGTAATCTCGGATTCCGCCTGCTCCAGGATGGGCGTCAGGATGCTGAGCCTGAGCGTCCGGCCTGCCACGGCCTGCGCCGGGCTGGCAAGAACCTGGACGGTTCCCTCCTGTCCGAGCCCGATGGCGGCACCTTCCTCAACGAGAAGGCTCTCAATCGCCGTGCGGACGGGCAGAACGGCTTCGTAGTCTGCCTGCATCGGCGTGCCGGCATAGCTCCGCGCTCCGGAGGGGACGATGAGCTCCACCTGCTGCGCAGTTATGGTTTGCGACGGGCGGAAACTGACGTGGTCCGCGCGGCCCTGCTCTCCGTTCATGGCCTCCAGGGTGCCCGCGATGATGTTCCCGTTCTGCTTCACGCTGACGGAGCCCAGGCTCGCCATGTCCATGAACCGGGAGAAGCGGATCGTGACCTGCTCGGGCGTGGCCTCGGCTGCGGTCACCTCGGGCGCGGTGCGGTTCACCATGCTCACGGCGATGTCCAGCTGTGGCGGCGGCACGGGAAGCCAGTCCGTCTGCGCGGGCTCGTAGCCGGGCTTCTGGAACCGAACCTGCCAGAGTCCGCGGGGCACGTTCCACATGTAGATGCCTTGTCCGTCGGTGGTTTGGGGGTTCTCCTGCCCGAATTCGGCAGCATCCCACATCTGTTCTGCCCCGCCCTCGGCCGGTTTGTAGTAAATCGTGGCGGTGGCTCCCTCCACGCGGTTCGATGCGACGCCGTCGTAAACGTAGCCCGAGGGATCGACGATCGGCGTGACGGGTTCCGTCTTCGGATGCTTGGTGACGTGGGGCTTGAGGTCGCCACAGTCGTACGAGGCTACGATTTCGCTCAGCAGTGCCCTAGCTTTCCCGCGCCAGTCATTCCACCACTCCTCCGTCCAGGTATCATAGTATTGCTTAATTCCCTTGAAGTCCTTCGGCAGGGCCTGATTCATTGCCTCGCCTGCGATCCAGCCCATCGCGTCGGATACAGCGTTTTCCAGAGCATTCGTAACTTGCTCCACGCCGCCCAGTTTCTCGGATATCTTCCCCACCTTCGCCATCACTCTTCCGCCCTTCCCGACGGCGAGCTTTGCAAACTTGCCTCCGGCCACGTCGATCGCCTGTCCGACCATATACTGCCCGATCGTGAATTCCACGGCGCGTTCGAAGAGCTTTCTCACGGCCGGCATTTCCTCATTAACCATTTTGTCGGCATCGTATTGCAGCCTGCCTATCTGATCCCCGAATCTGGCTTGCAGCCCGGCCGGCACGCGCGGCTCTCCATTGATGCAGACAGCTGCCAAGGCGGCTGCCAGGACGCGTAGATTGGATTCGCACCATTCCTCAATCGTGATCAGTCTGTTGCGCATCTCTATCCGGTACGCGTCGCTCAGGTCCAAATCGTTCAGGGCGTCGAGTCCGTTCTGTATCGGATTGAGCATTTTTGACACCTCGCCGACGCCGTTGATGACGCCCAGGGCACTGACGCGGAACTTCCCGTTCGGCTTCATGGGCGCGGCGGCCGGTTCGCCGTAGACCGCAATCTCGATGCTCATCGCCTCGTGCGCGTTCAGGTCCACCGTGAACAGCTTCAGGCTCTTCCCGTCGTCCTCCACGCATGTCGTCATTCCGTTTCCATAGCGGATGAACTGATGTTCGCCCCGCAGTGCCAGGATTGCGTCCGCATCGGCCACCTGCGCCGTAGCCCGGAAAGTCAGACCAGGCTGCCCGGCGCTCGTAAAGGTGAAACTCACCCGCTCTTCTGTCTCTTCGAGCACCTCGCCGGGCTGCAGCGTTTTGTCGTATCCCACGGCGAGGGCGTCGCTCAGGGCAACCAGCGACTGACATTCCGAACGGAGCAGCGCGCTGCGGTCCTTGGGATTCCGGCCTATGTAATCGTAGCTGAAGACGACAGCTTCCGGCGCGCGATACGAGCCGTCGAAGTCCGCCGTGGCAACATAGGTCTGCGAAACATCGTCCCAGACGGCCGGTATCTCATATCCCAGTCCGTCACTTGCCCCCACGATGAAGACTTGGTTAGTTTCATTTTCCGGTTGCGGATTCAAGAGCCTTGCCTGGAACGTCGTACTCGGGGACTTGTCCGGAACGATGCTGTAGAACTTGGGCGTAATCGTGCCCTTCTGCATATTCCACGTGATTCGGTGCCCCTGATATACCATGGACACGGCCTGAAGCATCGATGCCTGCCTGTCGTACGTGATGTGGCTCGTCTCGGTCATGATGGCCTGTCCGCCGTTTTCGATCTTGGCATACACGGCATGGTGCGTGTCGTCGCAGTCCGGCGTCAGCGTCACGTCGGCCTCGAACCGGCCGTCGCTCTTCGCGGTGGTCCTGCCAATCACCTTTTCGCCGTCATAGAAAGTCACTTGGCTGCCGGCGAAGGCATATCCGTGAGGATGGACTTCCGGAACATTGACGATGGACAGCAGGTTCAGGCTAATCCCCTCAACGGTCATGGTCGCGCTGCCCAGGGGCTGGATGATCTGTTCCCCGTTCATCATGTACCGCACCGTGGCGTTAATACTGAAAGTGCCGGATGCGTCGGGCGCCACCGAAATCCTGACCTGCTCGTCCGGATGATATGGCACGACAATCCGGTGACCGCCCTCGCTGAGCTGACTCGTCCCGTCCATGCTGATGAGGGAGCCTTCCTGATAGTGAACACCCTGGGGCATGTCGATTTGCAGCCGGACGCTCTCCGCCTTGGCCGCAATCTCGGGCTTGAATACCACCTTCGCCTTCAGGGTGCCCGTCTGCATGAGCGTGATCGAGGGGTCCTGAGTTGCGAAGTAGCTGCTCTCGTCCAGTTGCGACAGTACCGCGTCGTCCAGCTTGTGAACCCTGACCCCGTATTCGCGCATCGTGCCCGAGGTCATCACAATCTCGGTCCGCGCATAGTCCGCCCCCTCCTTCAGCTTACTGTCGCGGAGGTCGGACAGGGTGGCGGCGAAGCTGAAGAACTGATTCTCCTCCATCGTGACGACCGTGTAGTTCCCGTCGGGCAGACCGCCGACCTCGATGACGCTGCCGCTGTCCGGGAAGCGCCCGACTTTGGCCCCGTCGGCATTGAAGACGATTGCCATTATGCCACTCACGCCGTCGTCGCGCAAGCATCTCATCCGCGATATACCATATTCGCGTATCGTCAGGGATGTTTCGATGTTTCCTTCATCGTCGGCCGATGCCTCTGTCACAGCTTCTCCGAACCGGTCACTGCGGCTGGTGGCCCGGATGACAATAACCTGACCCGGTTCGAAGCGTGTCTGGCTGAAGGCGAGGATACTGTCCTGGCAGACACCGTCGGTGAACGCCTTGCCGGATAGTTTGTCGACGGCTTCTATCTTCACGTCGCTCAGCAAGAGCCGCGCCGATTCCGATGTTGACGGCACGAAGCTGTACGAGAGCCTCACGACTGAGCCGCTCAGGTCGAGGCTTCCCATGTCGATGTTCCCGTTCGGCGTCATGTGCAGGCTGACCGTGTTTCCGCCCGCCGCAACCGTGATGCTCCCGTCGGGGATCGCTTCGTACATGTTCAGACTTGCGGGCAACCCCACACTGTAGCTGACGACAGTACCGGGCGTCTGGGCATCCAGGACCGGGCCCACGCCGATAACATTCCCGTTGCCGTTGCGCCAAACGATGTTGCATTTCCCGGCAACGTCAACGCCGTCGGGCGTCAGGATGCTCATTTTCACCGTAACCAGATCCTGAGTACCGGCTTTCAGCGGCTGGATGTTAAGATCCTTCCACACGTCGGTCTGTTTGTATGCCTGGACGGCATCTTCCGGAACGCGGACTATCAATTCCTGCACGTTGTTGAACATCTTGGAAAACAGAGCTGCCGAAACCTGCGGCGGAACGGGAGCATAGAGATCCAGTTGCTCCAGCGCCATGCAATATTCGAATGCTCCGTCCTCGATTCTTTCCACACAGGCCGGTAGCGCCACCTTCCGGAGTTTCATCATATAGGCGAAGGCCCGGTCGGGCACCGTCGTGAATCCGTAGCTCTTGCTCATGTCCACTTCCTCGCACCCCGTGAACAGGGCCATCATGAAGAACATTCCGGGCGGGGCCATCACGGTTACTTTCTTCACGTCCTGCGCCGTGCCGGTAACCTCGAAAAGCTGAGATGCGGCAATGAGGATGCCTCTGGGGGGAATCAGATCGAAAACTACCTCGCCCGTCGCCGGATTGTATGAATTGGCTCCCGGATCATAGGGACTTTCGGGCTGGAAATCCGAACTCAGTGCCCGTCTGACTTCCCGGGCGCGCTTCAGGGCAGTTCCGATTTCGCTTCTGCCTTTCCGGCGGATTTCTGCCCAGTCTGCGTTCCAGTTGTCGTCGTCCCATTCGTCGTCACCGCCCTCGTCAACGTCGGGGAAGTCAATCGTTCCCTCTGTGCGTCGTCCGCTGGCGGGAAATGTCAGTTTCGACAGCTCGCCGGCCTGAACGAAGAACGGTTGTCCCGGTGCCAGCACCACGTTGTTATGTTCGCCAGTCCGAATTGTACGGTATCGCTGGTCGTCAGCATCCCAGACATACAGAACTGCCTTCTCGGGTATCGCGCTGACATCATAGTAAGTGGGATACGGGTTGCCCAGCATGTTCCAGTCAGCATTCGTGGCCCGGTCACTCTGGAAGTGCCTCAGCTGGACAGTAACGTCGCCGCTGCGGAAGATATTCTGCTTCGTTTCGTTAAGAACGGCGGGCAGAACTAGGGCGTAGTCGTCCTCCGTCTCAACATAGGTTTCCCAGTCTATCCCGCTCGCGTTCTCGAGGTCATTATAGTTTCTCATGAATATGTATCCCTCGCCCGCGCGGAGTGTTTCGCCCGGCCGGACATCCACCCAGGTGGCTTCTGCCTTAGCTGCCGCGCGGTTTGTGCCGTCGTAGCGGCGTATCACCCAGTTCCCGATGCCGCCCTTTATGTCCTCGACCCTGACGTCGTAGGGCACGCTGAAGAACATCCAATCCTCGGACCCGGCGTCCTTGAAGCGGTACTCGATATTGTCCGCCTCGACCTCGGTGCGCATGTTCAGAAAGCTGGCTATCCTGTAGATGCGGCCTTTTTCCTCGAACGACTCGTAGTCGTACATCGCATCCCAGTCGAAGAAGCTGACCGGGAACCTGAACTTACCGATCCGCCACCGCGGCGTCGCGGGCGCATCCAGGATTATGCTGCCCATCGAATATACATATTCCCCGGATTCCTCGTCGAAGTAATCGCTGTTCGTGAAGCTTACATCGGAACCCTGATATGGGGAAACATCGGTGATGGTTGTAGGACGGTCGATGACAAGTCCCTCTCCGTCCTGCTGCGCCGTAGCCGGCAATGCCGATATTGCCGCCGCGAGCATGATTAAGCTGTTTCTCTTCATGAATATATGAATTTTAAAGTGATTTCGGGGACAAAGATACGGTGTTTTTTCCATTCCTGCAACTCCCCGAATGTAGGAAATTGCCGATACTGTGCGCTGGGCGGCGGTTTTTTATGCTCTTAATCCAATTTAGGGCGTTTTGTCTTTGATTTTCCATGTTTTCTTTTTAATTTTGCAGGAAAATTGAGCAATTTCTTCATGAACAGCAACAGAAACATCCTCGCCGTTGCCTTTTCGGCAATATCCGGATTGGCAGCAACCCATTCCATCGCAAATATCAGTAGTTCCACCCCGCAGACTATTTCGCAGCCAGATTTCAGGGATGTTCCCAATCCCGGACATCCCGATCCGGTACAGGTTTGGCATGTCCTGGAACTCAGACTATCCTCCTCGACGGACTACAGCGCCCACGGCGCCGACGATATTGACATCGACGTGCGCTTCGTGCATGAACGGACCGGCGAAGTTCTCGTCCGGCCGGCGTTTTGGGATGGCGGCAATCTCTTTCTTGTCCGCTTCGCCCCCACTTTGACAGGCCGGTGGTCCTGGACGACCGTCTGCCGCCGTGATGCGTCGCTCCACAATCTGAGCGGCGAATTTCGCTGCGTGCCGTATAGAGGCGAACTGGAAATATACCGTCGCGGCTTCGTGAAGGCAGTACCGGGACTGAAATATATGACGTACGCCGACGGCACGCCGTTTTTCTATCTCGGAGATACCCACTGGGGCATGTACACCGAGGAACTGGACGAGCCCGGGCCTCACGCGGGGCAGAGCGGCGCAGTTTCGCATTTCAAACATATCGTCGACCGGCGCGTCGCACAGGGTTTCACTGTCTATCAGAGCGAACCGATAGGCTCTCCCTTTAATCTGACCGACGGACATGTCGACCAGGCAGATATCGAGGGCTTCCGGACGGCGGACATGTACTATCGGTACATCGCTGACAAGGGCCTGGTTCACGCCAACGCAGAATTCTTCTTCTCTGCCAACATGCTGGGTCCGATCATCGGCGACGACGCCGCGCTGCGAAGACTGGCACGCTATTGGGCGGCGCGCTTCGGCGCTTTCCCCGTAATATGGACGCTGGCTCAGGAAGTCGATAACGATTTCTATGCAGAGCGATCCCAGACTCCTCCGTACGACTGGACGGACAATCCATGGGTCCGGGTAGCTGAGTATCTGCATGCCGCCGACTGTTATTCGCATCCGCTAACTACCCATCAGGAGAACGCGATGCATACCTCCGTAACCGGAAAGGACGTGGAGTTCGACGCCGTCAATGCCGACGTTTTCGGTATGAGCGTTTTTGCCAGCGACGTCGTAGCCTGGAGAACCGGACATACCTTCTTGGCGGCGCAATAGAGCCCCGGGCTTACCGCTTCTCCCCGCCCGGACATGATTTGGGACTACTGGACTTCCAGTCGGCCCGCCGTGAACTACGAGGGACGATACTGCAATCTCTGGACCAAGGACTTCGGGTCGCGCGCCCAAGGCTGGATTTCGTTTCTTAGCGGATTCTGCGGCTACGGCTATGGCGCCATCGACATTTGGCTCTACCGGAGCACGTACGACATAGCTCAGCCTTCGTTTGACGGCGTCGACTCCATCAGCGTCGATGACAAGCTCCGCCATTGGAGCGAGGCGGTGGAGTTTGAGAGTGCCCGCCAGATGATTCATCTGCGCCGGTTCATGGAGGGGATAGACTGGTACCGGCTCCGGCCCGTCCTGCCGCGTGACAGCGCCTTCGCAGCCCGCTCGGAGGCATTTGTTTGCGCCCGCACGCCCGCCGGAACTCACGTCCTCTACTTCTATGCCCGGAACAGGAAGACCGGAACCCTGCTTCATCTGCGCCCGATGCAGCGATACACAGTTCAGTTTTTCAATCCCCGCAGCGGCGCGTCGCTTCCCACCCAAACCGTTCGCGTTGATGCCGAAGGGAACCTCGAACTGCCCCAAAAGCCCGACGAACTTGACTGGACGCTGACAGTTTCGCCCCGCCGGTAAACGAAACACCCCTCCCTGGTGGGGGAGGGGCGTGTCCGGCGGCGGGAACATCCCGTCCGTCCGCCGTTTTCACAATCTTCAGATATCCCTGGCCGCATTCATCCTCAACGGTTGCTCCACCGAGAAGATGAGGCCGTTGGCGAAGGGCGTTACCGGGGATATCAGCGTTCCCATATACAGTCTTCCGCGCTTGCTCGATATGTACAGGACCAGCTCATGCCTTGCGCTGGACTCTTCGAACATGTTCATGGCCACGAACATCCTGCCGGCTATGCTGTAGGGCACAAACTCGAGCTGGTATCCCGAACCGGCCACCTCGACGTGCAGATTGGGATTCATTTCCTCCTCCGACAGGTCCACTTGGTTGCCGTCGGAATCGTAGAATTCCATCCTGAAGTCGAAGAGGCATTGCTGCGGATTCAGATCTACCCGGTCCTGCGCCGGGCGGATAATACCGCCGCTGGTATTATTCACCCTCATCGTCCCGATGGCATAACCGTAGTAGGCGGCATCTTCGGGACGGCCCGTCTGGGCCTCGCCGTGGCCCTGGTCCTGGCTCTTCATTATGCTTCTCTGCCACCAGGGTTTCAGGCCCTGCCGCACCACCTGCCCGATGTATAGTTCCGCGTTCCAGTTCTGCGGAACGTAGTACAGTTCGAGCAGATCGTTTCCGTAGACTTCGCCCTTGAGCGTCCCGTCCACAGTAAGCCGGGCGGTTTCACTGCCCGCCTGCACCGGTTTGAGGCAACCGTCCATCATTTTATTCCGGCTCCGGTTGAAGATGTATATCCTGTCATCCGGCCCGAAGTACTGAACCATGCTGCGCACATGTGCCATTCCGGCTCCTTGCTCCGAGGGCAGGAAATCGGCATCTGGGTTTTCCACTACTAGCGGCGCGTTCAGGGTTGCCGTTACTTCCATTTTCCATTCCGGCGGCACGGGCAGAGGCTTGGAATTTTCCTTTTCGGAACATCCCGCCAGGACGGCCGTCAGCAGCATCGCGGCTGCGAGCATACTCTCTTTACCTGTTTTCACGAATCTCATCTTTCCTATATATATATAATAATGTATAGTTCCTAATATCGGAATTGCGGACATGGCAAACTGATGCCCGGCTGCGATGTTCCCGATTTCGGACTACAGATTTTGATGTCCGTTTACGTCCATCCGGATTTCAGACTATGGATTTTGATATCAATTTTCGTCCATCCGGATTTCGGAATGGGGATTTTGATGCCCGTTTACGTCCATCCGGATTTCAGACTACGGATTTTGATGTCAAATTCCTCGCATCCCCCTTATGGACTATAGCTTCTTCATCTTCACTGGCTCCTTTATGGTGTAGTACATGCCATTCTCAAACGGTTTATCCTCGGCCACGATATCGCCACTGTATCTTCGGCCGTCTTTATCCGTAACGTCCAGTATTATCTTGTTATTGTACCGTTCGTCGTTTGAGATATTCATTGCCATCACTATATTATCGCCAAAACTATAGGGGCTGACAACTACGCTACTGCCTCCATTGTTTATATATGCTTTTAATGACGGTCTCAATCCTAATTCGCTCACGTCGATTTGGTTATCATTCTCATCGTAGAATGCCATTTTGAAGCTGATCATGCTCTGTTCCGCTTCCAGGACTACTTCCTCCTTCATCAGTCTTATAAGTCCTTCTGTCGTATTCCATACTTTGGCACTCCCGATGTAATAAGCGTAATGGATTTCATCTCCGGGCCGGCCCGTTTGTTTCGGATCGTAAGCCTCGAATTTGGAAATCCCCGGTGTTGGTCTCAGATACCAATGTCCTACCTTTGTAACCACGAGGTCGATGTATTCTTCGGCATTCCAGTTCTCCGGCACGTAGTAGAATAGGAGCTGGTCGTTCCCCTCGACATCCCCCGTCAGCTCTCCGTCCACGACAAGCTTTGCCTGAGCATCCCCCGCCGTCTCCGCTTTGAGGCAACCGTTGAGCAGTTTGCGCCGCGTCTTGTTCCTGATGTAAATCCTGTCCGTCGGAGCGAAGCTTTGCATCAGCGGCCGTGCATAATCGCCAGCGGCTTCACTCTTCACGGCAAATTTTGCCGTAGCCTCAATCTGCCATTTCATCACTTCGGGCTTCGGCTCGGGCTCTTCTTTGTCGGAACATCCCGTCCAAGCCACTGCCGGCAGCATCAGCACTGCTGTCATGCCCGCTGCCCATTGTCTGAATAGTTTCCTCATCGCTTTCATAATACATTATATATTATTATATATGTTCTGCTCTCGCATGCCCCTTTTTCATAGCCGGATGCCGTAGGTCAGGCGCGTGCGCCACTTCTCGCTCTCTATCTCCAGGTGCTTCTTGTTGCCGATGTTGGTGAAGTAGTACACGCCGGAGAGCGCCGCGAACATGTTGCGCCCGATCTGGTACACGACGGCGTCCCCGGAAGTGGCCGCCCTCGTTGAAGCCCTCGGTGTTGAGCTTCGCGCCCGCGGTATTGAATCTCGCGGACAGGGTGAAGCGCGTCGTGGGCCGGGTCACGTAGTTCGTGTCTATCTTCGCCGCCCTGTAGCGCTGGAGCATCATGCTGTCCACCCTGAGCACCTGTCTCACAATTTTCTTCTGCCCCGATGCGCCTCCGCTCACCGCCAAGCAAATCGCCGTTATCAGAATTATGACCCAATTTCGTCTCATAGCGTTGCAAAAATACAAAAAATGGTGCAATATTTAAAATATTCTTTGTACTTTTGTGCCCACAAACGTAAAATTTGGCCTGAACGGGCCGGATTTCTACCTAAATCGACGTCGAATGCACAATATCCGAACCTCAAACTACCCGATACGCGACCTGCTGGGCATGATCCGCGCGCTGGTCATCCTGCTCGCCGCCCTCTACGCCAGCTTCGCCCTCTGCCGCATGGCATTCCTGCTCACTAACTGGCATCTCTACGCCGGCAACCTCACGTTCCGGCACGCCGTTGAGCTGTTCCGCGCCGGCTTCATCTTCGACACGCCCGCGATTCTCTATCTCAACGCGCCGATATTGGTATTCGTGCTCCTGCCGCTGCATCTCAAGGAACGGCCGGGCTTCTACCGGTGCCTGCGCTGGATGTTCGTGATTGTGAACTTCGTCGGCGTGGCCGCAAATCTCATCGACTGCGTCTATTTCCCCTTCACGGGCAAGCGCAGCACGGCCTCCGTCTTCCAGGAGTTCAGCCACGAGGGCGCGGGCGGCATGCTCGGCATCTTCGCGGGCCAGGCCCTGCGCCACTGGTACCTCGTCGCGCTCGCGATGTTCCTCATCTGGTTCCTCTGGCGCATGTTCCGTCCCCGCCCGGAGGAAATCCGGCGTCCGCAGAGCATGCTGGCATACTATTTCAACCGCACCGTGCTCCTGCTGCTGGCCATCCCGCTCGCGGTCATCGCCATCCGGGGCGGAGTGGGGAAGTCCACGCGCCCCATCACCATCAGCAATGCCAACGAGTACGCCGACCGGCCCGCGGAGACCGGAATCATCCTCAACACGCCGTTCTCCGTCATCCGCACCTTGAAGAAAACGCCCTTCCAAGTGCCCGACTATATGCCGGACACCGAGGCCCGGGCCCTCTTCTCGCCCGTCCACATCCCGGCGGACACAATCCGGTTCCGGCCGAGGAACATCGTGATCCTGATACTCGAAAGTTTCAGCAAGCAGCACTTCGGCTACTATAACAGGTCCCTGCGCGGGGGCAAGTACGCGGGGTTCACACCCTTCCTGGACTCGCTCCTGGCCAATAATTGCGCCCTGACGTTTCAGTACTCCTACGCCAACGGCCGGAAAAGCATCGAGGGCATGCCGTCTGTCCTCTCCTCGCTGCCGAATTACGTAGAACCGCTTTTCCTTACCCCCGCCTCGCTCAACCATTTGTCCGGCCTGGCTCGCGAACTGGGCGAACGGAAGGGCTACGAGACAGCTTTCTTCCACGGTGCCCAGAACTCGTCGATGGGTTTCCATGCCTTCGCCCGCGCTACGGGTTTCAAGCGCTATTTCGGGCGCACCGAATATAACAGCGACCCCGAAACGGGCGGCGACGCGGACTTCGACGGCACGTGGGCCGTGTGGGACGAGGAGTTTCTGCAGTTCTACGTCCGCCGCATGTCCGAGATGCATCAGCCCTTCATGACCGCCGTCTTCACGGCCTCGTCTCACGACCCGTTTGCCTTGCCCGAGCGCTACAGGGGCGTATTCCCGCGCGGAGAGAGCCCTCTCCAGGAATGCATCGCCTACACCGACCACGCGCTGAGGCAGTTCTTCCTCGCGGCGAAGGAAAAACCGTGGTTCGACAACACCATCTTCGTCCTGACGGCCGATCACACGAGCCAGAATATCGATCCCTGCTATACGACGTCCCTCGGCCACTACAGCGTTCCCATCATCTTCTACGCGCCGGGCGATACCTTGCTCCGCGGATACAATACCGAGAGCGTGGTGCAGCAAACCGACATCATGCCCACCGTCCTCGGACTCCTGAACTACGACAAACCGTACGTCGCCTTCGGCAACGACATCCTCAATACCCCTCCCTCGGCCTCGTTCGCCCTACATTGGCTTCCCGAAGTCAGCGGCTACGAGTACGTCCGCGGAGATTACCTTCTCCAGTTCGACGGCAAGCAGACAACTGCGGCCTTCGCCTTCCGCTCCGACTCGTTACTGCATCAAAATATCCTCTCCACAATCCCGCCCGACACCCTCGACCTCCTCGAAAGGCATATGAAATCCGTCATCCAGCAATACATGCAGCGAATGACCATGGACCAGCTCACGGTCAAGGAAGACGAGCAGCAGGAGGAGAGGATAGAAAAGTAGATCATGGAAGATGATCGCCCTTTTCGAAATCTCGAAATCCCGATCATCACAATCTCCCGCCCTTTTCAAAATCTCGAAATTTCGATCATCGGCGCTTCCCGCCGCTTTCGAAATATCGAAATCCCGAACATCGGAAAACGATGCCCCTTTCCCAATCTCGAAATCCCGTTCCTCATAATCCCCCCCTTTTTCCATAGCTCGGTTTTCCCATCTTCCCCAACTCCCTCAAATTTGCCCATAAAGAAAGAGCGGCAGAATAAATCTGCCGCCCCTTCGCGCTTATGGAAAAATAAAACTAGAGAATAGACTTAATAGAAGATATAACGCTTGTCGTCAATCTTCGCTTTCTGATACAGTTCACTAATATAGGAATTCAGAGCACGGCGATTCTGCTGCGTTGCAGTAGTAGCCTCCTGCTTTTCATCGAATTTGTCACTCAAAGTCTTCTGTTCCAGAACCTGATATGCATAAACGCCGCCATTTCCCTTAATACCGGTGCGGAAATCACCCTTCTTTGCCGTGCTTACGGAACCACTGAGAGCCGGTTCACTGCTAGCAACCTTCGAAACGAACGTATTGCTGGACAGAGTAATGTGTTTGATCGTGTCGCTGACAGCATCGGAAATCTTAGCTACGTCGGCCACGCTCTTGGCGTCCTTCATCTTATCCCGAAGTATCTCAGCCTTCTTCTCTTTCATAACTTCCGTAGTCAGGAATGACTTAACTTGCTCGTCGCTCCAAGGAAGGTAACCTTTTTTATGGATGCCGTCCAGGATGACAACAAGAAGGTGATTGTTTTCACCGCATTCGTACAGCGGAGACACTTCTCCCGCGCGCGTATCCTTATTAAATATCCATCGCATGGCCTCCCGCGTACTGCGAACACCTGCCACATTATGTTCTGTGCTACTCAGAGCCTGGCGTGTTTGCAGCGTGTATCCTGCACCGGCCGCGTTAGCCTCGATATCCTCAGCCTTGGGGTTTCCTGCCAAGAAAGCGCTGAAGTCATTATATGCTTTGCCATAAGTTTCCTTGCTGAAATCTATGGCACGCTTAATTACAGCCAGATTATACTTCTGAACCATGTTCCGACGGTCTGTAACCTGGGCAATGATGATACCCTGGCCGTCCAGTACTATCTTGTTATATACGTTTACGGGTGCAGTGGTCAGAGTTTCAATGAAATGACGGTCGGCTTCGCCTACAGTCATACCCTCGTACTGTGCGCTGACGAGCCAGTTCTTCAGGGCGGGCTGATTGTACTTCTTGGCGATCGTGTCGAATACCTCACCACTATTCAGTGCTGTCATAATGCTGTCGGCTGTCTTCTCAACAGCTGCCATATCAGCACCTGGCACAATGAGCTGGCGGTATTCAACGGAGTCGGGACGAATGACAGTCGCAAGACGGCGTACAATGTTCAGCGTATTGTCTCCTTCGTTCACGAATGGACCCTTCTGGCTTCCGTCGGTCAGGGAATCCAGCTGGTGCTCAATGTCGTGAGGCAGGGCCTTGGCGCTGACGGGTAAAAGGCTATAGGGAATTTGGCTGGCTGCCTCGCGTACTGTTTTAGCGGGATCGGCACCATCAGCCAAAGCCTGAGCATAGCCGTTCATCTCATCCTCGAGAGCCTTCCTGTCTTCAGGACTAGCTTCCACGGCAATATCAATGTACTTAATGTCGCGAGTCTCCTCGGTGCTTTGGAACATGTCCTTCAATTCGTTGTACTTGGCCTTCAGATCATTGTCGGAAATTGTGATTTCGTCATCCTTAATGCTCGTATAAGGCAGTACGGCCATAAAGATGTCGCTCTCTGTGTTGCGACCGTCAAAACTGGCTTTTGCAGAAACGGGATTGCTGATAAGTGCATTGCTGAGAAGACTCTGATATTTCTGGGCCAGAGTCTGCTGGCGTACGCTCTTCTCAATGAAATTCCAATAGTTGTGCATCTGGACATATTGATCCTTTGTCTCAGAGGGCACTTCGGGATTGTTCACGATTTCGTCATACTGGGAAAGGAATTGCTTCAGTGCGTTGGCGTCAAACTGTCCCTGCTGTGTGCGAAAAGGCGTTTGGCTAAGCATTTGGTTGCGGCCTGTGTTGATGATGTCCTGCAACTCGGCGTCAGTTACAGTGAGTCCCAGTTTCTTGCATTCCTTCTCAATGAGTTTCTGGTTAACGAGGGTCTGCCACACCTGATCGCGCATCATGGACAGCTGATCGTCTGACAGCGTCGTTAAACCATTTGAGAACTTCACCGCATCGGAATATTCTTCCACTAAGGTGTTGAAGTCTTGTACATTCACACTCTCGCCGTCAATCTTACCGACGCGCTGGCGGCTCTCTGTCTGTGTATAAGACAGGGAGCGGACAAACTCCTCGGCGATGAAGGCAAAAAGGGCCAAACCTACGATTCCAATGATGGTTTTTCCCTTACTACGAATCTTTTGTAAAGTTGCCATTTTTTTGTTTTTATTTTATTTTTTATACGTTATTTTCAAAATTAGCGCACAAAGGTACGAAAAAAAAACGATAATACACCTAATTATAATAGAAAAAGTGTGTTTAATCTAGAACTTTGAGCTTAACAAGCTCTATCTTGGTGGTCGTATTCTGTATGATTTTGAACTCCCAATGCCCAAACTTGACAATTTCATTCAGTTTTGGGAAACTTTGGTATTCATGCAAAATAAGTCCTCCTACGGTAAGATATTCTTCACTTTCAGGCAAATCCAAGTCCAGCACTTCGTTGGCCTTGGATATTTCTATGCGTCCTGATAGGATATATTCGTTTGTGCCTACTTGCTTGGCTACATAATTGACGTTGTCGTGTTCGTCCTCAATGTCTCCGAAAATCTCTTCCACCAAGTCTTCCAAGGTGACGATTCCGCTGGTGCCTCCGAACTCGTCCACAACGACGGCCAGCGACTTCTTTTGACTGGTGAAGGTACTCAACAGTTTTTGCGCATTCATCGTTTCCGGCACAATGGGTACTTCGCGAATGCATTTTGTCCAGTCTTCATTCTCTTTTAGGCGGAACATCTCAGATGAGTGTATGAATCCAACGATGTTATCAATGTCTTCTTGATATACGATGATTTTACTATGTCCGCTTTCAATGAATCGACTCTTCAGTACGCGGAGATCTGCGTCGCGGTCCACAGCATCAATCTCTGTGCGGGGTACGATGCAGTCGCGCACCTTTACGCTGCTGAAATCTAATGCATTCTGAAAGATCTTTACTTCATCTTCTATTTCTTCCTCATTTTCTATGTTATCTATATTGCTCTGTATCAGATAGTCCAGATCTATCTTTGTAAAGGCCTTTTCTTGCTTGTTCTTCTCAACTTTCAGTCCTACAATACGCAGTAAGAGTTTGCTTAAGGCGCTGGTGAATTTGCTGATGGGCCATAGGATGATGTAGAAGATGTATGCTGGCAGGGAAAACAGTCTCATCATACGATTCGGATTGAGGCGAAATAGTGTCTTGGGCAAGAATTCTCCAGTGAAAAGAACTACTAATGTGCTGACCAAAGTTTGGATGAGCAGGCAGATACCGTCGTTCGGACAGTTGCCCTCGGGATGATGTATGCCTAACGGCTCCAATATTAGTCGGCTGATAAGTTTGGCCATTAGGATGCCGTATATGACTAACGCAATGTTGTTACCTACTAAAAGGGAGGAGATGAAACTGTTCGGATGCTTATAAAATGTATCAATAAGATGGGCAGTGAAATCTTGTTCTTCGCGATCCATTTCAAATCGCAGCTTACTGCTTGACACAAATGCAATCTCCATTCCAGAGAAAAAAGCAGAGAATAGCAGAACTATGATTGTGCTGATAAAAAGTTGTGAATCCAATGTGACTAATATTTAATATGATGTATATGGAAGATGAATTATTAAACTTTACTTTTCCTAAAACGGTCTTTATTTATGGTGGCGATACTTGACGCGTATTGCTCCCCTCGTCATTTTGAGTCGGAGCAGGGGCGTTCTCCTGAGACTCGGTGTCGGAAACAGGGAAGGCGCCTGCCGAGTTGCTGACCACGTATTTCGTCATTTGTTCATTACTGCGAAACTCTGTACCCTTCAATTCTCTTTCAGGTGTTATGATGTGCATAAACTTGTGGCTCCACATCTCATGGGCATCCATATCCCAAAAGAGTTCTTCCGTATGAAACACCTCGTCGTTTATGTTACGGATAACCACTCTTCCCCTTAATTCCCACATGTTCTGTTTATGCAGGTAGGCTGTGTCCGATTGGACGTAGAGGTCGATGTGGAAGTTCTCGTCGAAACGTTCCATGAGCAGGCCTTTCATGAATTTCCATGTGGCCGGCTCGTTGTTTATGGAGTATATATCCCACTCCTCAGCAACCATGTGATAGCGCATGACGCCAGAGTCTGAGATGAGTGTGTTTATACCTCGGGCATGCATGAAGGGCAGCGAATCTTCGTCGTTTACGGCCTCAGCCATGTGCTCTGTTTCCTGATTGCAGGAGAAAGTAAGCAGGAAGCATAATACGGCCAAAAAACATCCTATCTTCGGAGGTTGCCGATGATTCTTCTTGTTTGAGGCGGGCGTTAGCTTTTCTCGTTCTAGTTGGACTGGATGGCCTGTATCGACTCTCATTCCCCAGCTGATTAATTAATCTTGAATTTGCTAAACCACCGTTCGTTGAATGTCATGCCTACATTAATCATAAAGTAGTTCTCGCTAATCATCGTGTTAGAACTGGGAGCACGATGGAACCATTGGAGGCATACACTGAAGACAGACCTGTTGTTGTAGTTGTTTGTAATGGGCAGTCCTAAGCCCATTGTCAAACCATACTCCTGCGGTCCGTCTAGTCCGTTTATTTTCAGGTATGGCGTAGAATAGTGCGCTCCTATGCGGTATTGTATGCGGTCGAAATAGCGCTTGTTAAGTGGGTTGGGTACATATTGTGCTCCTGCACTTATCTTGGTCCTGTTCTTGAAGGCTCCTTTCTCAGCGCTATATTCCAGGCTATTGCTTGTCGCTTTCATTTGTGGCGTATGGCAAGCAGCCCATTGTTCCATCTTTATGTCGGCGGCTACCAGCAGACTTGGACCATGCTGCCATCCAGCACCGACTCCGAAGGTGTAGGGCATGTCGAAGGGATGCTCAGCAACAACTTGCAGGCTGTCTCCGCCTGATGTGTAGCGATTTAGGGTAACGTCGCTCCCTATCTTATGCCCGATACCGGCTGTGGCACCAATAGTGAGAATGTCTTTTGGGGTTATTTCTATAGGGTACTGCACACCGAGGTCCAGTTTGTATGTGCTGATATTTGCTTGGTGGTTTGAGTAAAGGGCACTATATCCGCTGGCCGTGCTGGTGCCGTCTTCGCTGAAGCTCTGAATGACGTTGTGGTTATATTCCCCCCACAGATAGCTGGCGTTGATTCCTACTGAGAACTTGTCAAAAGGATTCCATCCCACACCTAAGTATATCTGATGCAATCCGCCGTCGCCTTTATAGCTGCTGGTGGAATATATGGGTTGGGTTGAGGTATATTCATTTGTAACCTTGCTTTCAGAGGAGAAGGAATAACCGATGGTGGAGAAGGGTACAAATCCGAATGAAAGACCAAGTCCCTTCGACAAGCGCAGTCCGGCATTTACAAAGTCAATGTTACAGTTGCGCACGTTTACGCTGTTCCCGTTCTGGCTCAGGTGGCCTAACGAGAAATTCATACCGGCATCGAAGATGAAGGAGAGCGAGTCAATGGCGGAGTACGAGGCCGGATTGGCCATGTTTACCCATTGGCCGGCCCTGAGGCCCAGTCCTACACCGGCCATACCCTTGTTGAAGCTCTGCGACTGGTCGTTCAGGGTACCCAATCCGAAACGTGAGTATGAGGAGTTGCTGCCGTTTGTCTGCGACTCTGCATTGATGCTGTATGCCACAAAGAGGGAAAGGGCGCAAATTCTTACGTATCTATTCATAGTTGAAGTCCAAAATCCTATTTAATCCTCTTGAAACGAGGTATTTGTCTGAGATGATGCTGCTGATAATGGCTGTATCGAAGTTAATCTTGTCGCCGCCAGTCAGGAAGACAATGAGGTGGGGATACTTTGAGCGCATGGAGCGGATGTAGCCCTCTATCTCGTATTTCATGCCGCGCAGCACACCGGCTCGGATGGCGGTTTCCGTATTGTAGCCTATTCCTGGCACAGGTCCTTCAGCCGCCACTAACGGCAACTTGGCTGTATGCTCGTGTAGGGCGCATAGCCTCATGTGCATACCTGGAGCAATATTCCCACCCCAGTAGTTTCCTCTTGCATCGATGACATCATAGGTGATGCAGGTGCCTGCGTCTATAATCAGGATGTCCATCTTCGGCTTCAGCACGCTGGCTCCTACGGCTGCTGCCAGTCTGTCGGCGCCCAGTGTCTCTGGCGTGCGGTACTTGTTTCCGACTGGTACGGGAGTGTCGGGCGAGAAATGCAGGATGGGGAAGGGTAAATTGCGCAAAGCCTGTTCCGCAATTGCGGAAAGGCCTTTAACCGAACCGACAATGCCCTTCTCGAAATTGTACTTGCAGGCAAATGCAGCCAATCCTGCCAAGTCGTCACCCGAAGTGCGAACCTCCTCAATGGGCTCGTTTTTCTCAAATGCCACTAACTTGGCAACCGTATTTCCTATGTCAATTATCAGTTTCACGGCGCAAAGGTACAACTTTTAGTTGAAAGACGAAAGTTTATCAACTTTTTTGCGTATCTTTGCACCCCGATGAGACGTTTTTTAGCATTTTTTATCGCTTTCGTGGCGATTTTTGCGGTTCGAGCGCAGCAATTAGACTCCATTCGGGTCAGTCTGCTGACGTGTTCGCCTGGTCCCAAAGTTTATTCACTTTATGGGCATACGGCTGTTCGCTGTCAGAATCTGACTCGCAATAAGGACATTGTCTTCAATTATGGTGTCTTTTCTTTTGACCAGCCTCATTTTGTGTGGCACTTCGTTTTGGGACAATGCGACTATATGTTGGACGCTATGCCTTGGGAGGCTTTCGTCCATGAGTATCAAAGCCGAGGCTCCAGCGTGACAGCTCAGGTGCTGAACCTCACAACTCGTGAAGCCTTCAATTTTTACGTCAGGCTGATTCGTAACTTGCAGCCCGACCAACGCGAATACCGATACAATTTTCTTTACAATAATTGTACCACAAAGGTGCGCGATGTGATAGAGGGCGTCGTAGAGGGAACTATCGAATACCCTCATCTGGAACCGCGTAATACTTATCGTCAGATCCTGCACCGATATACGGCCGGCTATCCTTGGGCGCAGGAGGGAAACGATTTCCTGCTGGGAGAAAACGTCGATACGGTGCTTAGCGCACGAGCCGAAATGTTTGCTCCGGAATACCTGATGAACTATGTGGACGGTGCTGTGGTTCGCGTTTCCAAGACAGAGGCTCGTCCGCTGGTATCTGAAACCACGGTTGTTGTGAAGAAATCTCAACAAACCGATTATTCTGATAATTCCGAATCTTCCGGATATTCTGGGTCTTCCAAGCTTTCAGCCTCATATACTTCGCCCAGGATGGCTTGTTGTATCTTTCTGCTTATCTGCCTTTTTGTCATGTGTGTGGAGCGATGGTGCAAGTTCATGTGGTGGGGCTGGGACTTTCTTCTCATGCTGGCGCACGGAATAGCAGGCCTGCTCATCACCTTTATGTTCTTCTTCTCCGAGCATCCGGCTGTTGATTCAAACTGGCTCATTTGGATTTTCAATCCATACCCCCTGATAGGTCTCCCCATCGTCATAAAAGCAGCAAGAAAGCATCAATATACCCCCTGGCATACCATAAATTTTGTAATTTTAACATTATTTATATTATTTTCCCCTTGGATTCCACAAGATTTTGGGGATATGGTTGTACCTTTGGCACTGTCTTTGTTAACTAGACCCGTTAGCTACCTGCTTCATTACCGTATTCGAGGCAGTGCGAAAGAGGTCCTGGTTGCAGAGTCTCCTAAACAAGTTAAGAAGAAAAAAGGAAAGAAAAATAAATGAATACAAGAGCGAATAAATTACTCTCAACCGTCATCCTGCTGATGACTGTCGTAGGTGTTGACGCACAGACTGCGCCCGAGGTGCCTCGCCTGGTGGTTAACATCATGATAGATCAACTGCGAACAGACTACATGGAAGCCTTCTCGCCCCTTTATTCGGGTCAGGGCTTCCTGCGGCTGATGAAGCAGGGCCACATGTTCTCTCAGGCTGAGTATCCCTTCGACACTCCCGACCGTGCTTCGGCCGCAGCCTGTCTGGCCAGCGGAACCAGCCCCTATGTGAATGGCGTAGTGGGTGAGGTGTGGCTGGACCGTCAGACCCTGCAGCCCGTTTATTGCGTGGACGACAAGAACTTCGCCGGTTCGCAGACATCGGATGCCACCTCGCCGCTCTATCTGGCTGTCTCCACCCTGGGCGATGAGCTGAAGGTCTCTACCGAAGGGCGTGGGATGGTCATCTCGATTGCTCCCAACCGCGATGCGGCTGTGCTCAGTGCGGGTCATGCTGCCGATGCCGCACTTTGGATCGACGATCAGACAGGCCGATGGTGCAGCACCACATATTATGGGGACTACCCTCAGTGGGCAACTGAGTACGAGGCGAAGTCCTCGCTATCCAAACGTATAGGCAGTATCACCTGGACGCCGGTCAATGAGTCTGTAGGTAACTTCAATTACTTCGTCTCCGGCACGGCGGGCAAGCCTTTCAACCACAAGTTCTCCGGGGATCGCAGGTTCCGCGAGTTTAAGGCCAGCGCCTGTGTCAACGAGGAGGTCACCAACTTCGTGAAGCAGGCCATAAAGGGCACTACGATTGGTATGGATGGCGTGTCCGATCTGCTCAACGTGACCTATTATGCAGGCAACTACGACCACCAGAGTGTGGGAAGCTATCCCATAGAGATCCAGGATACTTACGTCCGTTTAGACTATCAGATAGCCGAGCTCATCAATGCCGTCGAGAATCGGGTAGGAGAGGGGAAGGCCCTCTTCGTCATCACCAGCTCGGGCTATGCCGACACGGAGGATGCCACCGACCTCAGCAAGTACCGCATTCCCTCGGGCACCTTCTCAATCAGCCGCGCCCAGTTGTTGCTGAATATGTACCTCATTGCCGTCTATGGCGAGGGTCAGTACGTCGAGGCCAGCCGCGAGAATGAACTCTACCTGAACCTGAAGCTCATCGAGGAGCGCAACCTGAACCTTGCCGAGGTGCTCGAACGATGCAGTGATTTCCTCATCCAGCTGAGCGGCGTACGCGACGTCTATAGCAGCCAGCGACTTGCACTCGGTGCATGGACGCCCGGTATCAGCAAACTTCGCAATGCCTACAATCCTAAGTGTTCGGGTGACATCCTCATTCAGGTATCGCCCGGCTGGACGCTTGTCAACGAGACCACTCACGAGCAGATCATCACCCGCGAGTCCTATATGGGATTCCCCCTCTTCTTCTTCGGATGCAAACTGCCGGCGCAGGTCAACAATACGCCTGTTACGGTCGATCGCGTGGCGCCCACCTTGGCCAAGGTGATGCGCATCCGGGCGCCCAATGCGTGCAGCCTGGCTCCACTGCCGGGCGTGCAGATGCAACAGTAGAGAATCGATAGGACAAGAATACATCACACATACATAACGCATACATATTTATATAATGGATTTTTCCCAGATATTAGTCAAAATCTTCGGCGACAAGAAGTCCCGAGACCTTAAGGCCTACCGTCCCTTGGTGGAGATGGTACTGAAGGCCTATCCCCAGATACAGGCACTCAGCAACGATGAGCTGCGTGCCCGTTCACAAGAAATCAGACAGCACGTGCTGGATGCCGTTTCCGACCTGCGCAGTCAGATAGACGAGCTGAAGGCGCGCATTCCGGAAACCGACATACAGGACCGTGCCCCTATCTTCACCCAGATTGATAAGCTTGAGAAGGATGTACTCGAGCGCTTTGAGGTCGTCCTCGATGAGGTGCGTCCCGAGGTGTTCGCCATCGTGAAGCGTACGGCAGAGCTCTTTGCCACCAACGAGACGGTGGTGGTGACGGCCAACGACTTTGACCGCGAGCTTGCTGCCCGCCATGATTTCGTAGACATCGAGGGCGACAAGGCCGTCTATCACAATCACTGGGTGGCAGGCGGCAACGACCTTAAGTGGGACATGATACACTTCGACGTGCAGCTCTTCGGTGGAACGGTGCTCCATCAGGGCAAGATAGCCGAGATGTTTACGGGTGAGGGTAAGACCTTGACCGCCACCCTGCCCGTTTTCCTGAACGCACTTACCGGCAACGGCGTGCATGTTGTTACCGTTAATGACTACCTGGCCAAGCGCGACTCGGAGTGGATGGGCCCCATTTATATGTTCCATGGCCTGAGCGTAGATTGCATCGACAAGCATCAGCCGAACAGCGAGGCACGCCGCCGTGCCTACTCCGCTGATATTACGTTTGGTACGAACAACGAGTTTGGCTTCGACTACCTGCGCGACAACATGGCGCAGAGTCCGAAGGACCTCGTGCAGCGCTCCCACAACTACGCCATCGTCGATGAGGTGGACTCCGTGCTCATCGATGATGCTCGCACCCCCCTCATCATCAGCGGTCCTGTTCCCAAGGGCGACGACCAGCAGTTCGAGGAGTATCAGCCACTGGTGGAGCGGCTCGTCGGCGTGCAGCGTCAGCTTGCCACACAATACCTGGCCGATGCCAAGCGCATGATTGCCGAGGGCACAGAGAGTGCAGACAAGCAGAAGACCGCCGATGGTTTCCTCGCACTCTTTCGCAGCCACAAGGCGCTGCCCAAGAACAAGCCCCTCATCAAGTTCCTGAGCGAACCGGGCATCAAGGCCGGCATGCTCAGCACCGAGGAGATATACATGGAGAACAACAATCGTCGCATGCCCGAGGCAACCGACCCGCTTTATTTCGTGGTGGACGAGAAGCTGAACAGCGTTGACCTCACCGACAAGGGCAACGAGTGGCTCGCCTCGCAGGTTAACGACCCCGATCTCTTCATCCTGCCCGACATTGCTACGACTATGTCGCAAATCGAGGCGTCCGGCCTCTCGGAAGAGGAGATACTGGAGCAGAAGGATAAGGTTTATAACGACTACGCTACCAAGAGCGAGCGCGTGCATACCATCCAGCAGTTGCTGAAGGCCTACACGATGTTCAACCTGAACGACGAGTACGTCATCCAGGACGGCGAGATTAAGATTGTCGATGAGCAGACGGGCCGTATCATGGAAGGACGACGCTGGAGCGACGGACTGCATCAGGCAGTCGAGGCCAAGGAGCACGTCAAGGTGCAGGCCGCCACGCAGACCTACGCCACCATCACACTGCAGAACTATTTCCGCATGTATCACAAGTTGGCTGGTATGACGGGTACGGCCGTCACCGAGGCCGGCGAGTTCTGGGACATCTACAAGCTCGACGTTGTCGAGGTGCCCACCAACCGCAAGGTCATCCGCGACGACATGAACGACCGCATCTACAAGACGCAGCGTGAGAAATACAAAGCTGTCATCGAGGAGGTTGAGAAGATGCGCACCAGCGGACGACCCGTCCTTGTGGGTACCACCAGTGTGGAGATCTCCGAGATGTTGAGTAAGATGCTGCAGATGCGCAAGATACCACACCAGGTGCTGAATGCCAAGCTCCACCAGAAGGAGGCCGACATCGTGGCGTTGGCAGGACAGAGTGCGCCTGGCACAGTCTATGTGGCCACCGACGGACGGGCGTTCAACGAGCGCAGCGCGGCTAATGCCTACCAGGCGCGTATCGAGGCTGAGGCTGCCAAGAAGGAGAAGCGCGAGCCGCGCGATGCCACCCAGCTCGTCACAAGCGAGGAACGGCTGCTCGGTACCGTTACCATAGCCACCAACATGGCCGGCCGTGGTACGGATATCAAGCTCGCGCCCGAGGTGAAGAAAGCGGGCGGTCTGGCCATCGTCGGTACCGAGCGTCATGAGAGCCGCCGCGTCGACCGTCAGCTCCGCGGACGTTCTGGACGTCAGGGCGACCCCGGCAGCAGCGTCTTCTTCGTCTCGCTCGAGGACAAGCTGATGCGTCTCTTCGCCAGCGAGCGTATCGCAAAGGTGATGGACCGCCTCGGCTTCGAGGAAGGTGAGATGATCGAGCACCCCATGATTACGCGCAGTATCGAGAACGCGCAGAAGAAGGTGGAGGAAAACCACTTCGGTGTCCGAAAGCGTCTGCTCGAGTACGACGACGTGATGAACAAGCAGCGCACCGTCATCTATGAGAAGCGCCGCCACGCCTTGATGGGCGAGCGTTTGGGTATGGACATAAGCGATATGATCTGGGACCGTGTCTGCCACATCATGGAGAACAACGACTACTCCGGATGCCGCCAGCGCTTCCTGGAGATACTGGCCATGGAGTTCCCCCTGACGCAGGAGCAGTTTGAGAACGGCAAGCTCGACGACCTGGCCGAGGAGGTCTATCAGAAAGTGCTCGAGCGCTTCAAGCAGAAGACCGACATCATGGCCGCCAACGCATACCGCGTCATCAAGGTCATCTACGAGAACAATCGCGAGCAGATTACCGACGAGATGGTTATAGGCGTTCCCGTCGTGGCCGGCAATCGGCAGTACGGCACGCAGGCCAACATCGTGGAGGCATACAATACCGAGTGCCGCAGTGTCGTGACCGCCTTCCACAAGGCCCTCATCCTGCACACCATAGACGAGGCGTGGAAGGAGAACCTCCGCCTGCTGGACGAACTGAAGCACAGCGTGCACAACGCCAGCTACGAACAGAAGGATCCGCTGCTCATCTTCAAGCTCGAGAGCGTGAAGCTCTTCGACGACATGGTGAACACCATCAACGACCGCACCGTGTCCATCATCATGCGCGCCATGATTCCCGAGCTGAATGTGCAGACAGAGCCCTCGCGCCAGCAGGCTGCTCCCCAGCAGCGCAGGCCGCAGTATCAGGAGTCCCGAGGCGAAATGACAGACGCCGCCCAGCAGCAGGCTGCAGCCCGAGACACCCGCGACCGTCAGCCCGTGCAACCCATCCGGGTCGAGAAACTCCCCGGCCGCAATGATCCTTGTCCATGCGGCAGCGGCAAGAAGTTCAAGCAGTGCCACGGTCGCAACCTGTAAGGCAACTCCCGGTGCTTCAGATTATTAAGAAAACTCCGATTATTAAGAAAACTCCGATTATTAAGAAAACTCCGATTATTCAGAAAACTCCGATTCTTCTGTTATTCCGATAAAAAAGACTTAACCGATATGACAGCAAGTCAGCAAACCATTCAGCAAATTGAGCGGGCCATCAGGAAGGTGGCCGCCAACTTCCCCAAGGAAGCAGAACCAGTTCTCACCGACATCCATCTGTGGGTAAATCCCTACACGGGCGAGATACGTTCCTACAACGACGACGATGAGGAACTGGACCGCTGCGTGGTTGAGGAGTGGATAAAGAGTCCTCAGGAAGATTTCTACGAGCGTGTGGCCCCCGTACTGCGCCAGTGCATAGAACAGATGCGTCCTGTCGTCGAGCAGATGAGCATTATGCGCCCCTTCTCGTTTGTGCTCATCGACGAGGATCACGAGACGCTTCAGGACCTTGTCATCATTGACGACGAGCAAACCGTCGTTCTCGGCGGCACACTCCTGAAGGGACTGGAAAAGGACCTAGACGACTTCCTCCAGAAACTCCTGGCCGAGTAATCGGGAGCCTTTTAACGCTAACTTTAACAAAAATGTATAGGGGTTAAGGGGTGCGCCAGCTCCATAGGGTGGGGCAGATGCGGAGATAGAGACCGAAGGAGAAATTGAATTCCTGGTGAGAGGGTTGAGTAGCGCTCCGGCCGGTCCAGCATTGGAAGGCCTCGACCTCAGCTCCCAATATGTAGTGGCGGGCGAAGGTGTAGTGATAGTCGGCGCGGACGTATGAGGTACTCAGTCCGCGATGGCTTTCTCCGTCGCGGATGCTGATAGTGCTAAAGAATGGGTTGCCGTAGAGACTGACGAAGTGGCGGGGGGCTCGAAAGAAGCCGCCCTCGAGGGTGAGGCTGTCCCATAGGTTGACGCCCGTCGAGGCATGGAAGGCGGCACCTGTATCGAAGGGCCAGAAATGTCCGCTCTGCTGCCAGGTGCCTAACAGGCTTGCCTCGGCATGAAATCGACGGAGAGCAGGGCGGGTGAAGTGCCAGCGCAAGCCAGCGCCCACCGAGGCGTTGCAGAGCGTCTGCACGCCCAGGGCCGTGGTGTCCTGCTCGCCGCCCCGGTGCTGGATGATCAGGTTAAGGGGCAGGTACCACTCAACGGGAGCGTCCAGTCGTCCTGGCCTAACCTGCCAGCTGGCGCCTACCGTAAAGGCCTCCTGGTGGCTGTCCTCCTCGAAGATATAACTCTGCCAGTTGAGCCAGGTATCGGCATGCAGACGGCGGCGGTCCCACAGAAGCTGAAAGCCCATCTCTGGGTCTTCGCTCAAGTTGTGTTCCTGGTTGAAGAGCGGGCGAATCAGGCGGTGGTTCTGTGCACCGTATATATCGCCCAGCACGACGGTCAGATTTCTGAACTCGGCCTGTGCGCGGAACCAGGGCAGGAGATGCGCTCCCTTTTGGTACTGCTGTCCCTTCCAGCGGGCGATGTCGTGGTAGGCATAGCATGGGTACTTGTTGGCACCGTCATAGATGAGTGCGTGGAGGCCAAGCTGGAGGTCAATCTGCCGTAAGGGGGTATAGGCCACATGGGGTCGCACCCAAAGGCCGGGCAGCGAGTATCCTTTGGTGAGCTGACTGCTGTATTCGTTGTCACGGAAGAAACTGATGTTGTCGAGCCCGATGCACAGCGTGTGTACCTGACTGCTGTCGATGCGGTAATCGCTGGTAGCCAGACGATCCCACATTTGAGCGTGCGCCGCACACGGCATCAGGCAGAGGGTGACAAGTAACCTCACCAAAAGCCTCACTCCAAATGGCCTCACCTCCGACCCCTCTCCGAATAGAGAGGGGGGTATAATGCTAAGACATCTTACTCTATTCATTGATACTCTTCACCTTATTATCTCTAAGTTTCGCATCCCTCTCCCCCTAAAGGGGACCGGGGGGCTTATTTTCTCCCCTTATATATAAGGTATCCCACTACGCCTACGCCCAGCACAAGCATGGCAATCTTCAGCTCGCCGCTGTACTCGGCCACCTTCTCCTCGAGCTGACCGCTGAAGTGGCGACCGATGTACCAACCCATGGCAGCCAAGACAGTGTTCCAGAGGCCTGCACCCAGGGCTGTGTAGAGCAGGAAGCGGCTTAGGGGCATGCGGGCCAGGCCTGCGGGGATACTGATGAGCTGACGCACAGCGGGGACCAGTCGTCCGAAGAATGTGCCGATGGCGCCGTGCGAGGCAAAGTACTGCTCGGCTCGCTGCACCTTCTGCTCGTCAATGAGACAGACGTGCCCCAGGCGGCTATTGGCAAACCGATAGACGAGGGGACGACCCAGGTAGAGCGCCAGCCAGTAGTTGATGAGTGCGCCCAGGCAGGCGCCCAGCGTAGCGCAGAGGATGATGAGCAGGACGTTCTGCTCGCCGGTTGTTGCGGCCATGTAGGCAGCAGGGGGTACGACCACTTCACTGGGGAAGGGGATGAAACTGCTCTCGATGGTCATCAGCAGGGTGATGACCCAGTAGTTGAGGTGCTCGAGGCACCAGGCTATGAATGGAATGCTCTGCATAAAGGGTTTTGAAAGTTTAAAAGTTTGACGAAGACGAAACGCTGCGCTACGAAACGCTGAAGCTACGAAAACGAAACGCTGCGCTAGGAAGGCTGATCATCGCGTAGCCCATAGCTTTGACCTTTCGGTCGAGCCTGCTTCCGCTTGGAAATGCTCAAATAAATTTGGTATTTCTCTCGCTTACCCGCAGCCTTGACCTGTCGGTCGAGCCTGCTTCCGCTCGGCATAGCTCAAACAAGTTTGACTCTGCCCTCGCTTGCTCGCAGCCTTTGTTTTCGTTTTCGTACAGCTCTGCTGTCATGTCTTCGTTTTATTTTTCGTTAGGGTTAAGGTTGTTGTCATCATTTTCGTTTATCTTTTTGTTTTCGTTTATCTTTTTGTTTTCGTTTTCGTTTTCGCCTTCGTTAGGGTTTGGTTCTTTGTTGAAAATCTGTGTCATCTGTGTGACGCATATTCGTTAAGGTTAGGGTTAACGTTAGGGTTAAGGTTGTCGTTTCACACAAATTTCCGGCGGAAGGTACGCTTGTCGGCGGTGCGCCAGCGAAGCCAGGAGGCAAAGTCCCAGCGGGGAATGCGGTGGCGGAGTATGTGTAGGGTAAATATGTAGGACGGCAGGCCAAGGGCTTTCGTAGTGATGTGGAAAGACAACTGGCGGGCGATGGCCAACAAGAACCACAGCGTGATGGCAGCTGCCGTTACTTGCCACTGAGGCCAGGACAGCAAGGCCAACAGAACACCTGATAGGAGAAAGAGGGGTGTGGCTAAGAGGCGCGTGGCATAGCGCAGTCGTGTAGGGAGCAGATGGTGCAGGTGGTGTCGTGTCTCAACAAAGAAGGTGCGTTCCCGAACCCATACCCTCGGGTCAGGAGCGTCCTGACGCAATAGGGTATTACGGGCTACGTTGATGGCGCAGCGATCTGGCGAAACATTGTGATTGAGTAGCAAAGCCTCGGCGCCGCTGGTGAGTAATGCGCTGGAAGCAAAACCCTGATGCTGAAAGAAATGACTACGCCTATAGGCCATGCAAACAGGATCGCCATAAAACGGGGCTGTGCGTTGGCGGCTGGGGAGCCACATCATCTGATGCCAAAGGCGATGGAACTGCATGCGGCGCACCCTCCAGTGACTTAAAGAATCGAATACTGAAATGCCCAAGACGGCATCGGACTGCTCATCAAAGACCGCTGTGAAGGCACTGAGCCAATTGGCATCGGGAGGCCAGCAACCGGCTTGCAGGAAGATAACCCACTCATACTGTGCCAAGCGGACACCCAAAGTGAGGGCAAGGCGTTGCATACTGATGTCGCGTGCCGAAGCCGGACAGAGCGTGTGGCTCAAATGGGGGTAGGTTTCCTCCAGTTCCTCGAGCAGGGATTGGGTCTCGTCGGTGCTCTGCTCATCGACCACGATGACCTCGAAGGAAGCATCGTAGTTCTGGTTGAGCAGTTGTGGCAGGCATGTGCGAATGTATGTACTATGGTCGTGGACGGGGATGATGATGGACACGGATGGAGGAGCAGAGGAAGTGCCTTGGCAGGCTGCCTGCTGACGGCTGAGACGACCCAGACGACCGTAGCTGATGGCATGCCAAAGACAGACTGCCCATGAAAGCAATACGATGATGTAGAGCGGTGCTATTTCCATGTGTTCAGGTCAGGTCTTCTGTAGTGTAGCTGGCAGGCAGACGCCGGCAGTTATATTGGCTGGCCATCGTCTCGCCATAGGCACCAGCGGAGCGAATGGCTAACAGGTTGCCGCGTCGTGTCTCGGCCAAGGGATAGTCAGCTGCAAAGACGTCGCTACTCTCACAGATGGGACCGACAACGTCGTACGGCATCTCTGACCCTTGGCTGTCGAAGTTTTGAATGCGATGAAGAGCATGGTACAGGGCGGGGCGGATGAGTTCCGTCATGCCTGCATCAACGATGGCAAAACTCTTCTCACTTCCTTCTTTGACATAAAGACATCGCGTAATAAGTGAGCCGCACTGCCCGACGATGGCACGGCCCAGTTCGAAGTGTAGCTGCTGGCCGGGGCGCAATTTCAGTTGGCTGGCATAGGTCTGGAAGTAAGACTGGAAGTCGGGGATGGGATGAGCGTCGGGGTCAGCATAGTCGATACCCAGTCCGCCACCTACGTTGATATGTTCCACGGGACCGAAGCCCTGCTGCTCAAGGCGATCCTGTAATTCGTTGATACGAAGGCATAGAGCTGCGAAATCGTCCATCTGCAGAATCTGGCTGCCGATATGGAAGTGCAGGCCGGAGAAGTGGACGTGGCTCATTGAGCGAGTCAGGGCGATGACATGTTCCATATCCTGCATGGCGATCCCGAATTTGTTCTCAGCCAGGCCGGTGGTGATGTTGGAATGGGTATGTGCCCCGACGTCGGGATTGATGCGGAAGCAGACACGAGCAATACAATTCTTAAGGGTTGCCAGTTCATTGATGACTTGCAGTTCGGGGACACTCTCTACATTGAAGCACCCGATACCGGCCTCCAGGGCTAAGTTGATTTCCCAGTCGGCTTTCCCTACACCAGCGAAGACAATCTTGTTGGCAGGAAATCCGGCGTCGAGACATGCTTGTATCTCGCCGCCGCTGACGCAATCGGCACCCAGTCCTGCATTGACGATATGAGTCAAAACCTTAGGATTCGTGCAGGCCTTTACGGCATAATGAACATGGAATGCAGGGCGAGACACTGTTTGCTCCTTGATGGCGCAAAGCGTTTGGTCGAGCAACGCCGTGTCATAAAAATAGAAGGGCGTTTCCAAGGAACGGAACTTAGACAAGGGGAGGGCGGCTGTCATCATTTCTTAGTCGGGAAAAGGGTGTTACTGAGGGCCTGCAGGGTGCGCTGCTTGTCTTCGGCTCGTACAAGGAATGAGATGTTATGGTTGGACCCGCCATAGCTGATCATGCGAACCGGAACATCGTGAAGCGCACTACAAGCCAATGTCTCGAAGCCTACGTTGTCGGTACTTAGGTCGCCCACGACGCAGATGATGACCATGTCGTGCTCTACGGTAACGGTGCCGTATTTCTTCAGCTCATCAACGATGTCGGCCATATGGTCGGGGTTGTCGATGGTGACAGATACGCCCACCTCGCTGGTGCAGACCATGTCGATACTGGTCTTGTACGTCTCGAATATCTCGAATACCTTACGCAGGAAACCATGGGCAAGCAACATGCGGCTACTCTGGATCTGAATGCAGATGATCTTGTCCTTGGCGGCAACGGCCTTTATGGTGCCGGGTTGGAAATCGTTGTTGATGATAGTGCCGGGCGCGGTGGGATCCAATGTGTTGAGCAGGCGCACCGGTACACCGGCAAACTTGGCGGGCTGGATGCAGGTGGGGTGCAGGATCTTGGCTCCGAAGTATGCCAGCTCGGCTGCCTCCTCGAAATGAAGCTGGCGGACCGGTTCGGTGTGCTCCACAACACGCGGGTCGTTGTTATGCATGCCGTCTATGTCGGTCCAGATGTGAATCTCCTCGGCCTGGATGGCTGCACCGATGAGGCATGCGGTATAGTCTGAGCCGCCACGCAGCAGGTTATCGACCTCGCCGTAGGCATTGCGGCAGATAAAACCCTGTGTGATGTATATCTTACGGTCGGGATTAACCTTCAGAGCCTCTAAGCAGCGTTCGCGGATGTAGTTGAAGTCGGGTTCGGCATTCTTGTCTGTGCGGATGATGTCGAGGGCGTTCAGAAGGATGGCACTTACGCCGGCTTCCTGTAGGTAGTTCGTTACCATATTGGTGCTCATAATCTCGCCCTGAGCCAGGATGACTTTTTCCTCGAACGAGGTAAAGTGTACCTTGGTAAAGGAACGCAGATAGTCGAACTCGTCGCGCAGGAACTGAGCTGTCTTGTTGCGCCAAGTCTCGGTGGAGTAGAGTGCCTGGACGTGGCGCATATAAGTCTGTTCCAGCCGGTTGATGATGGTGTTGGCACCTTCAGGGTTCTTCTTGTAGAGGTAGTTGGCTATCTCCACCAGGGTGTTAGTTGTGCCAGACATGGCGGAGAGCACGACTATCTTCTGCTGGCCATCAGTCGTGATGAGTTTGGCCACTTCTTTCATTCGTTGGGGGGAACCTACGGATGTGCCCCCGAATTTCAATACTTTCATCTTCTTGGTGTGGTTGCTATTGTTGCTATTTCTTGTGAATTAATTCTCTGATTTCTCTATGGTGCTTGCGTTTCGTCCAGATCTTCTGCCTGTGCATTGGTCTTGTCCTGTAACTGCCTCGCCGGCACTTGTTTGGTCAGTCTGTTCTCTGAGCATTGGTAGATGGTGCCGGGGAAGTACTGAGGCCACTGCAGGTTGTGGGTGCTGATAATGACGGTGGTATCCTGCTGTCGGCGTATCTCGTCGAGGGTTGCCAGGATGAGCTCGCCGTTCTCGGTGTCCAGGTTGCCTGTGGGTTCGTCGGCCAGGATGACCTTAGGGTTGTTCAGCAGGGCACGGGCGATGCTGACGCGTTGCTGTTCGCCTCCGGAGAGTTCCCAGATATGTTTGTTGAGGTGGGATTGCAGTTTAACGATGCCCAGTACCTCTTCGATGCGCTCCTGTCGCTGTGCTTTCTTCTTCCAGTCGGTAGCTCGGAGTACGAAGTCCAGATTCTGACGTACTGTCCGGTCGGGCAGCAGGCGGAAGTCCTGAAAGACGATGCCCAACTCGCGCCTGAGCGAGGGTTGTTGGCTTGTGCGAAGCCGAAGCAAGTCGTAGCCCAGTATCTGAGCCCGTTCGCCCTTGCACTTCACCTCGCCATAGAGCGTCTTCAGCAGTGAGGACTTTCCACTGCCTACGGGACCCACCAGATAGACCATCTCGCCTGCCTCTACCTGAAAGCAAACATCGGTCAGGACACGGTGTTCGCCCACGTAAATGTCTATGTTCTGATAATCGATTGTCATGGTTAGTGCTTTTTCCAACCGGGTTGATGACGTTCTGCCAGCTCTTGGGCCAGATCCTCGATGCGCAGGCCCTTCTCGGTGAGCAGGACGATGAGGTGATACAGCATGTCCGAGCCTTCATAGACGAGGCGCTCGTTGGTGCCGTTGACTGCCTCAATGACCAACTCCAGTGCTTCCTCGCCCACCTTCTGGGCCATGCGGTTCAGTCCGTCGCGGAAGAGGTTCGTGGTATAGCTGCCTTCTGGCATCTCGCGATGGCGTTGCTCGATGAAGTCGCTCAGCTGGCTCAGGAAGAGCAGGGGATTGGCCTCATTCTCTTCGCCCCAACAAGTATCGGTACCCTTGTGGCAAGTGGGCCCGTTGGGGTGAACGCGTACCAGTAGCGTATCGCCGTCGCAGTCGTTCTTGATATCTACAAGACGAAGATGGTTGCCGCTGGTCTCGCCCTTTGTCCACAGGCACTGCCGTGAGCGGCTCCAGAAGGTTACCAGTCCCGTTTCAACGGTCTTCTGGTAAGCCTCTTCGTTCATATAGCCCAGCATCAGCACTTGCCTGGTGTCGGCATCCTGAATGATGGCTGGCACCAGGCCGCCGCATTTCTGAAAGTCTATATCCATGTTGTGTCTCATAATTCCTTATATGATTCTTGTATTTGATTTATAATCTGACGTTTGTACCTTCTTTTCTTAAGTACGTCTTCAGTTCCTTTATGCCTATCTCGCCGAAATGGAAAACGCTGGCAGCCAGGGCTGCATCGGCCAGTCCGAGAGTGAATGCATCGCGGAAGTGTGACATCTCTCCGGCTCCTCCTGAGGCGATGACCGGGATGGATAGTGAGGTGGCCAGCCGGGCCAGTGCCTCGCAGGCGAAGCCCGTCTTTACACCGTCATGATTCATGCTGGTGAAGAGTATCTCGCCGGCGCCCCGGTCGTTGGCTTCGCGGGCCCACTCGAACAGACCCCGCCCGGTAGATACCCGTCCCCCGTTCAGGTAGCACGTCCAGCCTGTCTCATCCTGACGGGCGTCGATGGCGACAACACAGACCTGACTGCCGAAGTGCCGCACGATTTCGTCTATCAGCTCAGGGCGGCGCAGGGCGGAGCTGTTCACGCTTACCTTGTCTGCTCCTGCAGCCAGCAGACGCTCTACGTCAGCCAGTTCGCTGATACCGCCGCCTACGGTGAAGGGAATGCTTATCTCGGCCGCAACGCGTTGCACCATCTGTGCAAAAGTCTTCCGACCTTCGTGACTGGCGGTGATGTCCAGGAAGACCAACTCGTCTGCCCCCTGCTCGCTATAGGCCCTGCCCAACTCGACCGGGTCGCCGGCGTGCCGGAGGTTCAGGAAGTTTGTCCCTTTGACCGTCTGCCCATCCTTCACATCCAGGCAGGGTATGATTCGTTTTGCTAACATGTCTCAGTCTTTTGTATTCGTTCCAGTAGTTCCTGCAAGTCGATGCGTCCCTCGTAGATTGCCTTTCCGAAGACGACAGCCGGGATGCCGGCTTGTTGGAGATCCAGGATGTCTTGCAGGCCGCTCACACCGCCCGAGGCGATGAGATGACATTGCGGATGGGCCTGCATTACACTGCTGTAAAGGTCGATGGCGGGTCCGCCCAGCGTACCGTCGCGACTGATCTCGGTGCAGAGTACATAGCGCGTTCCGGCTTGGATGTAACGGTTCAGGAAGTCGGGTAGGGACTCCTGACTGTCCTCAAGCCATCCGTTTATGCTTACCTTGCCCTGTCGGACATCGGCTCCCAGTATCATTCGCTCGGGACCATACTGCTCTAGCCACTGCATGAAGAGTGCAGGCCTTGTGACGGCAATACTGCCGGCTGTTACCATTGCAGCACCCGCCTCCAGCACAAGGCGGATATCCTCGTCGGTCTTTACGCCACCTCCGAAATCTACCGTCAGGCTGGTTGCCTCGCAGATGCGCCTGAGGACAGGCAGATTTACGACGTGTCGGCTCTTCGCACCGTCCAGATCAACCAGATGGAGACGCTTGAATCCAAGTTCCTCGAAATGGACTGCCATCTTCACAGGGTCGTCAGCATAGACCTTCTGCGAGGCGTAGTCGCCTTTTGTCAGACGGACACACTTGCCGTCGATGAGGTCTATAGCGGGAATGAGCTCAATGGGTTTCATAGTTCCAGGAAGTTACGTAGGATGCGCTCGCCGACGCTTCCACTCTTCTCGGGGTGGAACTGTGTGGCGTAGAAATTGTCTCGGTGCAGAGCAGCACTGAATGATTCGATGTACTGCGTTTCGGCTACAGTCCAAGGGCAGACAGGCACATAGAAACTGTGTACGAAATAGACGAACTCGCCGCCCAGAAAACCCCGAAAGAGCGAGGCTGCAGGCCGTTCCAGCTGATTCCATCCCATGTGCGGTACCTTGTGCTGTGCCTCTTGGGGTCGGAAGCGGAGTACAGGCACGTCAAAGATGCCCAGGCAGTCTACATCACCTTCTTCGCTGTGGCGGCACATCAGCTGCTGTCCGATGCAGATGCCCAGCACGGGTTGCTTTAGTTCCCTGATGAGGCAGTCCAGTCCACGTTCCCTTAGGTAGGACATGGCGTGGCTGGCTTCCCCCTGTCCGGGGAAAATGACGCGGTCGGCCCTCTTCAGCGTTTCGGCATCATCTGTCAACACGGCATCTACACCCAGTCGTTGAAGGGCGTGGAGGACGGAATAGATATTCCCGGCATTGTATTTGACTACAGCTACATTCATCTTTTTACACTTTTCGGGGTGCAAAGGTACGAATAAGCGAGCGAAATACCAAATTTATTTGAGTATTTCCGAGCGGAAGTACTTTCAACGGCAGTTAAAGGTACGAATAAGCGAGCGAAATACCAAATTTATTTGAGTATTTCCGAGCGGAAGTACTTTCAACGATAGTTAAAGGTACGAAAAAGACGGTTAAGTTAATTCAAACGGAAAAAATTTTATGTTTTTTTACTTCCAATCTTCATTAGCGATAAGACAGATAAAAACTCTTCTTTTTGGGGGGTAGCATGGCATAGTTGTGCGCAATTGTGTAACTTGCGGCTTCAATATCTTCCATTTGTGGCTTTCTTTCGGTTGAAAATCTGTGTCTTTTTTGGTGTTATCCTCGTTTATTTGTATTTTTGCGCCAGAATCAAATACTATAATGATAACATGAAGACAATGACACATAGGATGCAGGCCGCCATCCTCATAGTATGCGGCTCGCTTAGTACTGCGGCACAGAATGTACGCGGCACAGTTACCGATGCTATCAGCGGCGAACCGCTCATCGGTGCAACAGTTCGGATTTCAGAACTCGAAGACGTGGGGGCTGTCACCGACATCGACGGGAACTATCACCTCGACCTTGGAAAAGCCGGACGTTACACTGTGGAATGCCGGTATGTGGGTTACGAGCCCAGCGTGCTGAAGGAGCAGCTCATCGTCGGTGTCAGGGAAAACGTCATCGACATTGCCCTGCGTGAGAGCGACCTCGAACTCAAAGAAGTCGTGATAAAACCCAGGGTGAACAAAATGGCCACGGTGAACCCCACCGCACTAGTGGGCGGCGTGATGCTCTCTATGGAGGAGGCCACCCGATTTGCCGGTGGCGCCAACGACCCCGCCCGTCTGGTCTCGGCTTTTGCAGGCATCTCGGCCGGCAACAACGGCAATGGCGTGTCGGTCCATGGCAACGCACCCCAGATGATGCAGTACCGCATTGAGGGAGTCGAGGTCTTTACACCCAACCACTACAACGATTTCTACGAAGCCGGCTTCGGCATGGTCAGCGCACTGAATGCCAACGTCGTCGGCAATTCCGACTTCTTCGTCTCAACGTTCAATGCCAACTACGCCAATTCACTCAGCGGCGTGTTCGACGTGAAGATGCGGGCCGGCAACAACTCGAAATGCGAGAACCTCATCCAGGTGGGAACCGTTTCTGAGGAGTTCACCTCCGAGGGCCCCCTCTCCAAGAAGGGTCGCTCTAGCTACATCTTCAACTATCGGTATGGCTTCACCTCGCTGGCAGACAAACTGGGTCTCATAGACTACGACACAAAATTCGACTTCCAGGACTTCTCCCTGAAGCTGAACTTCCCCACTAGGAAGGCTGGCACCTTCTCCGTCTTTTCACTCGGCTACTACGACGGAGCCAAGGACTATGCCCCTAAGATAGACGATATCATCAGCATTTACGATGCATCGCGCCAGAAGGGGCATCTCTGGGGACTGCTCGGTGGCATGTCGCACAAGATTTATTTCAAAAGCAAGTGGACATGGCGTACGACCGCAGCCTACAACGGCCAGCACATCAAATCAGACATTGACTACTGGGGGCTTAACCGGACGCTTGCGAAAGGACTGGTCATCCCCGTCAGCTACGAGACGCCTCAGGTACTTTATCCCTATAGCCACCAGAAGATGAACGAAGACCGCCTGATACTGAACACCGAGCTGTCAAAGCAGATTATGCCCAAATGGCTCGTGCAGTTCGGAGCCGATTATTCCCACCGTTTCTTCGACCTCGGCTATAGTTCCACTGACTTCGTTTACAGCACCTCCCCCTTCACCGACCTGGTGCAGAGCCAGGACGACACCGGGCTGGGTAGCATCTTCTGGCAGAACGTCGTCAAGCCTACCGATAAACTGAGTCTGAACCTCGGCGTATCGGCTACCTATTTCCTCCTCTCCAGGGATTTCAGTCCCGAACCCCGCGTCAGTGTCAAGTGGGAACCCAACGACCGCAGTTCCTTCGCTCTGGGCTACGGACTGCACTCGATGATGGAGCGCATGGACGCCTATTTCTACCGGGAGAACGGCAAGCAGGTCAACGAGAACCTAGGTCTTTCCAAGGCTCACCACATGCTGGGCACCTACATCTATAAATTCAATGATAATATGAACCTTCGCTTTAACGCCTACTACCAGCATGGCTTCGACACCCCGGTCGGCATCAACGGTTCCACCTTCTGCTCCGTAAACCGTTTCATGAACTACTTCAACCAGCAGCTTGTCAACGATGGAAAGACACGCAACTACGGCGCAGACGTCACCCTGGAGCACTACATGCACCGCGGCTACTTCGGACAGGTCAACGTCTCTGTCTTCAAGTCGGAATATCAGGCCCAGGACCGCAAGTGGCGTTCTCAGCTCTACGACCGTCGCTTTGCAGCCAAGATGCTCGGAGGTAAGGAATGGATGGTGGGCCGGAAGAAGCAGAACGTCGTCAACGTCAGCGCAAAATATACCGTGCAGGGTGGCCTGCGATATACCCCTATGGACATCCCTGCCATGAACGCCCTGATGGATGCAGGACAGTTTGTAGAACAGGACATCTTCAAGGATGACGAGGCCATGAGTCGCCACTACAAGCCCGAGCACACCATAGACCTTACCGTCAGCTACAAGCACAACGCCCGCCGCGTCAGTCACACCATCGCCTTCGAGGGCATAAACATCCTGATGAACGAAACGCCGTACGCACAGCACTACGACCTGCGCACCCGCACCGTCCAGACATACAAGACCGGTATGTCGTTGCCCAACCTCTTCTACCGGCTCGACTTCTGATAATGCTCACCTTTGGCATGCAGGAAACGTCTGAACCAGGACGGCTTGTTATCTATGTTCTCTTCAGTATGAGGCGGTGATTGATGCAACTGGGCAGTTCTTCTTCGTAATGAGAAACCATGACCATTGTCTTGTGGCGGCGTCGGCAGAACGTCTCGATGATGTCTTTCACCCGGCGGCGCTGTCGTTCGTCCAGTCCGTGAAGGGGCTCGTCTAGAATCAGCAACTCGGGGTCTTTGACAAAGGCGCGGGCCAGTAGACAGAGGCGTTGCTCCCCGCTGCTGAGCCGCAGGAAGGTGCGGTCGGCAAGCGACTCTATCCCCATCACCTTCATCCATCCCAGGCAGACGGACCTCTGTTCGGGGCGTGGCCGCTGGTAGAGACCGACCGAGTCGTGGAGGCCGCTGGCCACGATGTCGATGGCCGGAAGGTCCTTCATGTAGGCCCTGTGCATCTCTGGGCTGACATAGCCAATATGGCGCTTTATTTCCCAGATACTCTCGCCCGATCCGCGTTGGTGGCCGAAGAGCGAAATGTCGCAGGCATAGGCCTGGGGATTGTCTGCGCAGACCAGGCTGAGCAGCGTGCTTTTACCAGAGCCGTTCTGGCCTGTCAGTGCCCATCGCTCTCCTTCCCGTACTGTCCAACTCAGATCGTCCAGGATGGTGCGCTGTCCGTATCGGATGCTGACGTGTCGGAAGCTTAATATCTCGCCCCCCTCCTTGGGGTAGAAACTCTCGGCGATGATGTCGCGTTCCGGCAGGGCGGCAATCCACTGCTCTTCCTCGGCAGGCAGTCCTTCCGGGCTTTCCTCTGTCTGGTTCATGAAGTCCTGGCGCGTCTGCTTTGGCAGTAGGCGCAGTCCCTCGATGGGCAGAACGTGGGTGACGAAGTCGGGAATCTCATCGCGCCGGCTCAGCACCAAGATGACTTGCAGTCCTGTCTGACTGATGAGTTCCTGCAGGAGTTCTTTCAGCTGCTGGCGAGTGGGGGCGTCCAGGCCGATGAAGGGATTGTCCAGTATCAGCGCCCTCGGTTCTCCCATCAGGGCTCGGGTCAACTGAAACTTGCGCAGCTCGCCGCTACTTAGGGTGATAATGTATTTGTCCAAAAGGTTTTCCAGGTGGAAAAGGCTTACCAGCTTCGCCGTCAGGGCTTCCTTCTCCTTGGCGGAGTTCAGTGCGGGCGCTTTGCCGATAAGGTCTGCTACGGTGGGTGTCTGCTCGTCTATGTCGTGCTGGTTCCAGCGCTGCTGATAATAATAGGTACCGTCGGTCTCTCCGTACGAGTCGCGGAAGGAAATGTAGCGCAGATTCTCGCTTACCAGACGGTGTGCGCCCGGCCCGAAATCGTACTGCACTTCGTTCATCAGTAGGGGGTAGTGGCCGGTCAGGATTTCTACCAGTCGGCTCTTTCCGGCGGCATTATCGCCTATGATGGCCACTTGTTCGCCTGGCTGAATTTCCAGGTTTACGGGTTCTGCCATCCGCCAGTCGGGGTGGCGCGTTATGCCGTTTTCTATTTTGATGTGCATGGGATTGGGCTTAATGGGAGTTGATGGGAATGATGGGAACTGATGGGAATGATGGGAGTTTTAATCCTTTTTCTTCGTTCTGCCTTCGTTTATTCGGTCGCTGTTTTTGCGTGCGAAGTCTTTCCAGTTGGAGTACTTATGGCCGGTTTCGGGCCGTCCCATTTGCAGAAAATGGCAATAGGCTGCGCCCAATGCGTCTGTGGCATCCAGGTAACGGCCCATCTCTTCGGCATCCAATTTCAGCATGCGGCGCAGCATATCGGCCACCTGTTCCTTGCTGGCATTGCCGTTTCCGGTGATGGCCATCTTGATTTTAGTGGGTGCATACTCCGTGATGGGCACTTGCCGGTTGATGGCTGCAGCCATCGCAACGCCCTGCGCTCGTCCCAGTTTCAGCATGCTTTGTACGTTCTTTCCGAAGAAAGGAGCCTCGATGGCCAGTTCGTCAGGCAGGTAGGCTTGGATGATACCGCTTACGCGCTCGAAGATATGACCCAGTTTCAGGTAGTGGTCGGCATATCGGCGCAGGTCGATGACCCCCAGAGCTAACATCTGGGCCTGCCGTCCGCTGACGCGAAGCACGCCGTAGCCCATCAGGTTGGTACCGGGGTCTATGCCCATAATCACTTTCTCCATCGCTCTTTGCATCATACCTCCTCCATCAGAGTGCTGAATCCCGCTATGCGATCGTCGAAGACGCGCTTCATCTCCTCGGCCAGCGGTTGTCCCTGCCGCAGTAGCCATTTGTGCAGAATGGCACTATTGGGCACCGAGAGCTGTAGCGAGAAGCACTCCGTCTGCTCATCGTGATGGCTGAGGACACGAAGCAGTCGCGGCTCATCGAGCACACCGTCCTGCTCTATGGCGGGAAGCATAGTCTCCTGCACCCAGATGACGAAGTTGCGGGCATCGGAAACGGGCATCGAATAGGTGGTGTTGAATATCAATTTCTTCATTTCAGAGTGCAAAGGTAAGAAAAATTAGTGAGAATTCACACTTTTTATACCTTATAATATGTCTTATTCCAAAAATAATCCTTAACTTTGCCGCTGAATTCATCGTAAAACAAGAAAAAAGCGTTATGAAGAAACTTTTTATCCTTTGTCTGACCGCTGCTCTCTCGATGGGAGTTCAAGCTCAGGTTAAGACGCAGAAAGTAAATGTAAGCGAGGTTAAGCCTATGGCCGATTCTAATGCAGACAAGTTTGCCGAGATAAAGTTCGACACCCTGCGCCACAACTTTGGAACATTCAGCAAGAATGAGCCTATTGTGAACTGCAGTTTCGCCTTCACCAATACCGGTACGGCCCCCCTCGTTATTCACCAGGCATTAGCCAGCTGTGGCTGCACTGTGCCCAGGTTTACCAAGGAGCCCATTGCCCCCGGAGAGCGCGGTGCTATTGACGTGACTTATAATGGAAAGGACAAGTTCCCCGGCCATTTCCAGAAAACCATTACGATACGTACCAATGCGCTGACCGAGGTTGTCCGTCTCGTCATTGAGGGCACCATGGAGTAGTCCGCCTGCCATGCCCTCATCACTGTATTTAGCTAACCTTTAATTTATGTTTATTAGAAAAACCGTTCGGAGGCTGGCCTCGTTGGCTGCCCTCTGCCTTTGTACCCTGGGAGCCTCGGCTGTCGGGGGAAAAACGTCTGTATCGAAAGGTGATACCATTTGGTGCGTGGCTTCTCGCCAGAACGACCTGGCCCGGCTGCTCGAGAGCGAGGGCTTCGTGCTCGTTCGCGGCGGAAATAACCTTACGGCCCTCTTCCTGGCACCACAGGGTGCACCCGTTCTCCTGCTCGGCAACGGTTCCACCGAGCCAGTCCAGCTGTCGCAGGAGGAGGTCAGCCTGATAGAGCGCAAGGGGTTGCGCGTCTATGCCGACTATACGGCAATGCCCGGGCAGGAAGTACAGCTGCGCGGCGTGGGATGGGAGCGAGTCGTCGTTACCGAAAAGATGGGTCAGACACTCAAACCCATGGACCTGCTTTCCATCAATCGTGCCCGCTTCTTCCCAGTCAAGGGCGTACGGCCTTCTATGGTCATTGCCCGGGTGGCAGGCTTCGACGATGCTGTCTTCGGTTTGGCAGACACGCAGACCTTCCCCCTGGTGGACCATCCCAAGCGTAATATCTGCATCTCTACGGCCCGCCTGAGCGATTTCGCTCGTCTGCGCCTTATGCCCGAGAACCGGTGGCAGGCCTTCTGGGAGGCACAGCTTAGCGACCTTCTGCGCCGTGAGGTACATTTCGGCTCCTGGCCCACACGGGTTACGCCCGCCTATACCGCTTCGGAGCAACTGCCCGATACGGCCAGGATACATGCCGTACGGAAGGGTGTAGAGTGGTTCTGGGCCGGCCACTTGTTGGTGCACCCCTCGTGGAAGCCCGACTATCTCGATAAGTATCAGGTCATCGATCCTCCCGTGGGACCCGAACTGCCCGCAGATGCGCAGACCGGAGACGGCAGCCTGGGCATACTGGAGGGGCACTGCTCGGCCATCGATGCCGACGGGCACCAGGCCTATCGCTACAGCCTGCGCACCGATGTGCACGGCGAATCGGCAATGGCCCTGGCCCTGGCCGCCAAACTGCTGGGACAGGAAAAGTATGCGCAGACGGCCCACCGACTGGTGGATGTGGCAATAAAGGAAGGTATTGCCGGGCCTCGCAACGACCCCAATAACCCTGCCTATGGCCTTGTCTCCTGGGGCTTCTCGAACGACTATCTGCGCAGTGTCTATTATGGCGACGACAATGCCCGCTTCCTGCTGGGCGCCCTGCTGGCTGTCCGTCTGCTGGGCGAGCACCAATGGGACGATCAGCTGCGCCGGGCCATTGACGCCAATTTCCAGACTACCAGTGAGGATGGATTCCGGGGGCCCAGGCTCGAGCATGCCGATGTCGAGAAGAACGGACGGGAGTTCTACCAGAAACGTCACCTCTTCAATCCTCATCCCCACTACGAGAGCTGGATGTGGGCCGTCTATCTCTGGCTCTATGGCCAGACGGGCGAGAAGGCCTATCTGGATCTGGCCGAGAAAGGTATCTCCAAGACGATGGCTGTCTATCCCGACGGGCTTCGCTGGACCAATGGCCTCCAGCAGGAGCGAGGACGCTTGGTATTGCCCCTGGCCTGGCTGTATCGCGTATCTCCCACCGACGAGCACCGCCAGTGGCTGGACCGTGTGGTAAACGACCTGAAGGCCAATCAGGTGCCCTGCGGAGCCATCCGCGAGGAACTGGGCGACCCCTCGAAGGGTGACTTCGGTGGTCCCCGCAATAATCAGGAGTACGGTGGCAACGAGGCGCCGCTCATCTTCCATAATGGCGACCCCGTGGCCGATATGCTCTATACTTCCAACTTTGCCTTCTTCGGGCTGAACGAGGCGGCCCGGGCCACAGGCGACCCTGCCATAGCCGAGATGACCAAGCGCCTGGCCGACTTCCTGGTGCGCATACAGGCCTGCAGTACAGAGTGTCCCGGCGTGGATGGGGCTTGGTACCGTGCCTTCAATTATCGCGACTGGAACTGGTGGGCTTCCAATTCCGATGCCGGATGGGGCAACCTCAGTACCCTGACGGGCTGGATACAGAGCTGGATTGTAGGGACCCTGGCCATGATGCAGATGAAAACATCATACTGGGATCTGACGCACTAAGGGAGCGGGTTGCACATTTGCGCAAAGGCCTTTGAAAATTTGCTAGACCCGCCTCCCGCAAAAAAAATGCGCGATAGAAGCAAAAAAAACGAATAGAGAATATCTCTTCCAATGGATGGTATTTTCTTTGACGGAGTATCCGAAAGCATATTTTTCTGCCTTCTTCTCTTGCATATTATAGAATAATGTTGTAACTTTGCGGACGTTTTGAAAGCGTATTGAAAAGATAAAGATAATGAAGAAGAAGAACATTCCCGTCCTGCTGCTCACGGGTTATCTGGGCAGCGGAAAGACGACTCTGCTGAATCGCATACTCTCGAATGAGCGCGGCATACGCTTTGCCGTTATCGTGAACGACATAGGCGAGGTGAACATTGATGCCTCGCTGATACAGAAGGGTGGGGTGGTGAACCAGTCGGACGACAGTCTGGTTGCCCTGCAGAACGGCTGTATCTGCTGCACTCTGAAGATGGACCTGGTGGAACAACTCCACGATATCATCGCTACAGGCAATTTCGACTATATCGTCATCGAGGCCAGCGGCATCTGCGAGCCGGGTCCCATTGCGCAGACGATATGCAGCATCCCGCAGATGGAGCCGCGCTACACCGAGGCCGGCGTACCCGTACTGGACAGCATCGTAACGGTGGTGGATGCCCTCAGGATGAAGGACGAGTTCGGCAGCGGCAGCGCATTGCTCAACCAGCGGCTGGACGAGGACGACCTGGAGAACCTGGTCATTCAGCAGATAGAATTCTGCACAATGGTGTTGCTGAACAAGGCAGCCGAGGTAGAGCCCGAGGAACTGGAGCGCATACGCCAGATTGTGCGCACCATCCAGCCGCAGGCCGAGATTATCGACTGCAATTATGGCGATGTGCCCCTGGAGCGACTGCTGAATACGGGGGCCTTCGACTTCGAGAAGGTGGCTACGAGCGCTACCTGGATTCATGAGATTGAGAAGCCTCATGAGGACGAAGACGAAAACGAAGACGAAAACGTTAACCATCACGAAGACGAAGACGGTGACGAAGAGGAGCTCCACGAACATCATCACCATCATCACGATGATGATGACGAAGAAGAACATGAACATCATCACCACCACCACGATGATGATGATGAAGAAGAACATGAAGAGCATCACCACCACCACCATCATCATCACCACCACGAAGGCGAGGGCGAGGCGCTGGAGTATGGCATCGGCACTTTCGTCTATTTCCGTCGCGAACCGATGGACTTGGGGCGCTTCGATGAGTTCGTGGCCCGCCACTGGCCGAAGAGCGTAATCCGTGCAAAGGGCGTATGCTATTTCCATGATGAGCGAGATACCTGTTATGTCTTTGAGCAGGCCGGCAGGCAGGTTTCCATAAAGAATGCGGGACAGTGGTATGCCACTATGCCTAAGGACGAGTTGGAGTATATGCTCAGCCGCGATGCCACCCTGCGCCACGACTGGGATGACTATTACGGCGACCGCATGCAGAAAATTGTCTTCATTGGACAGAAAATGGACCGGAAAGCTATTGAGGAAGCACTCGACATGTGTCTGAGAAAATAAAAAAGTTGAAGCTAATCATAAAAAAATGGCAAAAACGTTGCACCTCTCGCAGAATTATAATATTTTTGCCACTGAGAACTATCTTTTTTTCTAACTAACATTAAAAAATAACACAAGAGTATGGATTACAAGATTATTGACATCGAGGGCGTTGGTGATGTTTATGCCCCGAAACTGATTGCCGCTGGCATCAAGAAGGTAAGTGAACTATTGGAGAAGTGCGCCACCCCGAAGGGCCGCAAGGAACTGGCTGAGGAAACTGGCATCAGCGAGAAACTGATTCTGCGCTGGACGAATCATGCCGACCTGTTCCGCATCAAGGGTGTAGGACCCCAGTTCGCCGAATTACTGGAAGCCGCTGGTGTGGACACCGTCAAGGAGTTCCGTCATCGCGTAGCCGAGAATCTTCAGCCGAAGCTCGAGGAGGTGAATGCAGCCCGCCACATCTGCGGCCGCGTGCCCGCCCTCGTTGAGGTACAGAAGATGATTGAACTGGCCAAAGAGCTGGAGCCCAAAATGACTTATTAAGAATAACGGGCTCCTTGCGGGAATTTGACCGTAGGAAAATGAGCGAATTTCACGAATTCTGCGACAGAAAGAGGATTTCTCCTCCAAAATGATGTGGCAGATTCGTGAAATTTGCGTTGTTTAGGCCTACTCCCTATCTCGGGACCGCCTCCTTACCTTACTGTAATATGGAAACAGCCCTGTTTGACTTCGTGCTTGATGTAGCAGCGTCCTTCCCGTCGGACATCGCGCAAGACTTCGCTGAGCACCCATTTTAGCGTATCGTTCTGCACGGCTCGGCGCTGAGGACCGTCGGGCGGCGAAACGGTAGTGTATCGGTTGTAGCAGATGTCGAAAGTCGTGCCGAAGCGGTGGCAGCTCTGTTCACTGGCATTACCGTTCTGACGGAGCAGACGGGCAACATCGTCCTCGGTACGCAAAACGCTGGAGACGATGATTTTATGCAGGGGGACCCCCTTGACGTATAGGCTGTCCAGAAAGTTGCGGCTGATGTCGTAGAGCAGGTCGCTGGCTCGCGGAATCAGGTAGGGAATACTGCTATGCATAGCCGGATCAATGTCATAAAAGGGGTTGCAGCCAATAAATACCAACTCGTCCTTGCGCTCTTCAGCCTGCTTTCGGTTCTTCACCGGTTTGACACCCCATTTCATAGCTGCTACAATCTGCACATCCTGAACATCGGGGAATGCCGCATTGTAGGAATAGACGCTACGGATAGGGTGGTACTTCGGATTACTTCCCTTTGGCATAGAGACAGGAAGGTTGGCTTCCAGCTTTGCATCGGGTGCTTGCATAGCAGGCTTGTGAACAGGAATCGAGTCCTTATCATTGGGGATGTTCTTCATTATCCCAGGATTGAGGGCTCGCACCACAGCAAGTGCAACTACTACGCCTCCACAAAGGCTCAAATATAACTTTTTCTTCAGTCTTCTCATATTTTCGCGAACAAAGTTAAGCAAAATAGTGGAATAATTCAAATAGTTTGAGTAAATTTGCAGCAAAAAAGGAGAAAGTCCACAAAAAACGGATGTTAGAGAAGCATATTGTCATTGAAGATATAGACCCTGTTATCCTGTATGGCGTAAACAACACCAACATTCAGATGGTGAAAGCGCTTTATCCTAAATTGCGCATTGTGGCGCGGGGAAATGTCATCCATGTGATGGGTGACGAACTGGAGATGAGTGCCTTCGAGGAGAACATCGGCAAGTTGCAGCAGCATTGCCTGAAGTACAACAGTCTGACAGAGGAGGACATCCTGCAAATCACCCGAGGCGAGAAGGTGCGGCGCGATGGCGTGGAGGGTGTTATCGTCTATAGCGTGACAGGGAAGCCTATTACGGCTCGCAGCGAAAACCAACAGAAACTGGTAAAGGCATACGAAGAGAACGATATGGTCTTTGCTGTAGGACCTGCGGGTTCTGGTAAGACCTACACCAGTATTGCATTGGCTGTCCGGGCCTTGAAGAACAAGGAGATACGCAAGATTATCCTGTCGCGTCCAGCTGTTGAGGCCGGTGAGAAGTTGGGTTTCCTGCCAGGCGATATGAAGGAGAAGATAGATCCCTACCTGCAGCCGCTCTACGACGCGCTGGAGGATATGATACCTGTTCAGCGGTTGCGTGAGATGATGGAACAGGATGTCATACAGATTGCTCCACTTGCCTTTATGCGCGGCCGTACCCTGAACGATGCCGTCGTCATCCTGGACGAGGCACAGAATACCACAAGCGCACAGATTAAGATGTTTCTCACGCGTATGGGTATGAATTCCAAGATGATTGTAACGGGCGACATGACGCAGATCGACCTGCCTCGCAATGTCCGTTCGGGATTGGTGGAGGCATTGGAGATCCTGGATGGTGTGCCGGGTATCGGTGTGGTACACCTGAACAAGAAGGACATTGTGCGTCATCGTCTTGTTACCCGCATCGTAGAGGCATACGAAAAGAGAGCCACAGAAGAAAGCGAAATGAACAATTAAATATAAAAGATATGTTGAACGCATTAACAAGAACAGACCTGAACCTGCCCGGTCAGGTAAGTGTGTATCACGGCAAAGTCCGCGATGTGTATAACATCAATGACGATCTGATGGTTATGGTAGCCACAGACCGTATTTCAGCCTTCGACGTCATCCTACCGAAGGGAATCCCCTACAAGGGTCAAGTGCTGAATCAGATTGCCGCTAACTTCCTGGATGCTACGGCTGACATCGTTCCAAACTGGAAATTGGCTACGCCCGACCCGATGGTTACGGTTGGCCTGAAGGCTGAGGGCTTCCGCGTTGAGATGATTATCCGCGGCTATCTGACCGGTTCGGCCTGGCGGGAGTATAAGAACGGTTGCCGCGAGTTGTGTGGCGTGAAGCTGCCCGAGGGTATGCGCGAGAACGAGCGTTTCCCCGAACCCATCATTACCCCGACCACAAAGGCTGAGGAGGGTCACGACGAGAACATCTCGAAGGAGGAAATAATCGCTCAGGGCATTGTCTCCCGCGAGGACTACGAGCAGATGGAAACCTACACACGCGCCCTCTTTAAGCGCGGCAGTGAGATAGCAGCGCAGAAGGGTCTTATTCTGGTGGACACAAAGTACGAGTTCGGCAAGCGTGACGGTCGTGTCATCCTTATCGACGAGATTCACACGCCCGACAGTAGCCGTTATTTCTACGCCGAGGGCTACGAACAGAAGTTCCGCGACGGCGAGCCTCAGCGCCAGCTCTCAAAGGAATTCGTTCGTCAGTGGCTCATTGAGCATAATTTCATGAACCAGCCTGGTCAGGTGATGCCTGAGATAACCGACGAGTATGCCGAGAGCGTGAGTGAGCGTTACATTGAACTCTACGAGCATATCGTGGGCGAGAGATTTGTACCGGCTGATGCCGAGGGTGGTATCGAGGCTCGCATCCAACGCAATGTCACCGCTTGGCTGAACAAGCAGAAATAAGAGGGGCGGACAACAGAATGCCTTACGAACAAGAAACGGTAAAGCCCTACTACGACAAATCCGGAAGCAAGTCAGAGCAGGTGGAGGAAATGTTTAACGACATCGCACCCACCTACGATTTGCTGAACCATACGCTCTCGCTGGGTATAGACAAGGGATGGCGACGTAAAGCTATAGATGCGCTTGGGCAATTCAAGCCTCAACACATCCTGGATATCGCGACCGGGACAGGCGACTTTGCTATCCTTTCGGCCAAGCGACTGAAGCCTCATAAACTTATAGGAGCCGACATCTCCGAAGGAATGATGGAGGTGGGACGGCGTAAAGTGGCTGAAGAGGGCCTGCAGAATATCATCCGCTTCCAGCGCGAGGACTGCATGAAGCTGAGTTTCGCTGAGGGTACTTTCGATGCTGTTACATCGGCCTATGGCGTGCGTAACTTTCAGGATCTGGAGGCCGGTTTGAGGGAAATGTACCGTGTGCTGTGTGAGGGTGGGCATCTGCTCATCGTGGAACTGACAACTCCGCCTCGCTTCCCTATGCGCCAGCTCTTCTGGCTCTACTCGCATGTGGTAATGCCTGTCATAGGCATGCTCATCAGCCATAATGACAAGGCCTATACCTATCTGCCAGCTTCGATGAAGGCTTTCCCGCAGGCTGATATGATGGAACAGATACTAACCGAGATTGGTTTCCACAGCATCCAATGGAAGCGCTTCACCTTCGGGCTGAGCACTATGTATTTATGTGAAAAATGATAATATATGGATAAATACGGAATAATTGGCTATCCTCTGGGCCATAGCTATAGTAGAGGATTCTTCACGGACAAGTTCCAAAAGGAAGGAATTGATGCCCAGTATCTGAATTTCCCCATTCCCTCGGCAGAGCAGTTGAGAGAGGTTGTCGTGGAGAATCCTGAACTTCGTGGCTTAAACGTCACATTGCCATACAAGCAGGCGGTAATCCCCATGCTTGACGAACTGAGCGATGAAGCTCGGGAAATAGGTGCCGTCAATGTAATCCGTGTCAGGAGAAAGAACGGCATTCCTTTTTTGAAAGGCTTTAACAGTGACATTATCGGTTTTATGAATAGTATCAGACCCCTGCTGAAACCCAATCATCGCAAAGCCCTTATCCTAGGTACAGGCGGAGCCAGTCGGGCTGTCAGGGTGGGACTCGAACGCCTAGGCATAGATTGGACATATGTCAGCCGGACTCCAGCCAAGGGTCGTTATACATACGAGGAACTGACTCCGGAGATTCTACAAGACTATCAGGTCGTCGTGAATTGTAGTCCTGTGGGCATGTATCCCAATAATGATGCTTGTCCGGCCATTCCGTATGAGGCCTTAACTCCAGGCCATCTTTTGTTTGATGTGGTCTATAACCCCGAGGAGACATTGTTCATGAAGCGCGGAGCAGAACAGGGTGCTGTAGTTAAGAACGGGCTGGAGATGCTCTACCTGCAGGCCGTAGCCAGTTGGGAATTTTGGAATTCTGAGATATGAAACGAATAAGAACATTATTACTTATGGCCGCACTCTCTGTGGCCTGTCAGGCTCAAGAGCTACATCGCTATACGGCATCCCTGCCCGCCACCGATGCCCTGGGGCGTAAGTTGCCGACGCAGCGCGAGGTGGGCGAACCCCGCAAGGACCGCTTTGTCGGTCTCTTCTACTGGACGTGGCATACCAGCTTTGCCAAGAATATGCCGGCCTTCGACGTGACGAAATTCCTGAAGCAGCATCCCAATGCCATCAATGACTTCCACGACCCGGTATGGGGTGGGGTGAAGGCCACTCATTTCTGGGGCGAACCCCTCTTCGGCTACTACCGCGATACGGACGAGTGGGTGCTGCGCAAGCATGCCGAGATGTTGGGCGAGGCGGGGGTTGATGTCATCATCTTTGACTGCACGAACGGTGATATGCTCTGGACCGAGTCGTACATGAAACTCTGTGAGGTATTTGAGAAGGCACGTCAGGACGGGGTTCGCACGCCTCAGATTGCATTCATCCTGGCTTTCTGGACCAATCCCGCTCAGCAACGTGCACTCAAGAACCTATATAACGAGCTATACAAGCCCGGCAAGTACAAGAACCTGTGGTTCTACTGGAAAGGCAAACCCCTCGTGATGTCTTCTGATGCAGGCATGCCGCAGGAGATCAAGGACTTTTTCACTTTCCGCGAGGGCCAGCCCGACTATAAGGCTGGGCCGCGCAAGACGTATGAGTGGGGATGGCTTGAAATCTATCCCCAGCACGGTTATGTGCCTCTGCCCGGCGGCTCGTATGAGGAAATGCCCGTCGGCGTGGCTCAGAACTGGTCGGACGAGCGCGGTCTGACGGCCATGAATGCTCCCGGCTCCTTCGGCCGTAGCTATACCCATCACTATGGACAGAACGACGCCCCGAACGCAACCGCTCTAGGCCTGAACTTCCAGGAGCAATGGGACTATGCCCTTGCCATTGACCCCGAGTTCGTCTTTATCACGGGCTGGAACGAATGGATAGCCGGACGATACGAGATGTGGCAGCAACAGCCGAATGCTTTCCCCGATGAGTTCAGTCAGGAGAAGAGCCGCGACATAGAGCCCATGAAGGGCGGGCACGGCGACAGCTACTACTATCAGATGGTGGCCAATATACGGCGCTTCAAAGGGATGCCCTCCGACATTAACTATGTGGATGCCACTACGCAACGGGTGGACTGGGCCTACTGGACCCGCGTTGACAATGGTTTCCGTTCCCATCCTGGCAATACCCTGCACCGCGACAGTCCCGGATGGGGTGATGAGCATATGACCAACACCACCGGGCGCAATGACATCGTGGAGGCTAAGGTGGCGCATGACCGCAGGAATGTTTACTTCTACGTGGCATGCCGCGAGAATATTACGCAGTCCACCGACCCGGCCTGGATGCGTCTGTTCATCGACACCGACTGTGACCACGCCACGGGCTGGGAGGGCTATGACTTCGTATTGAACCGCCAGTCGCCTGCCGACGGCCGAGCCCAGCTGGAGCGGAATACTGGTAACGGATGGAACTGGACGCCCTGCGCTCAGGTATCATACGAACTCCGTGGGCGGGAACTCTTCGTCACCATACCCAAGTCTGCACTGGGTGTCGCCTCGGGCCGTCCCTTCAATATGGAGTTCAAATGGTCTGACAATATGCAGGCAGAGGGTGACATCCTCGACCTGCTCGTCAATGGCGATTGTGCTCCGTTGGGCCGCTTCAACTATGCCTTCCAGGGGAGATAATTCTTGCCTGACATACACCTATAAGAGATGCCTCGCTTCAGCTGCTGACTGATGCGAGGCATCTCTTTATAATCGATTGAGTATTATTGCTGTCCGCTAAAGTTTAAAAGTGCCGTCAACCCCCATCTTCAGTGCCGATAGACAGGCATTGTGGATCCGTTTTTCAAAAAGTAAGCCCCTCTTAGCCGAAAAGTGTCGGTTGTTCAGGTGGCGGATTGTTGA
>JAILKU010000109.1 GCA_024693505.1 Bacteroidaceae bacterium
TACTGCATCTTCATCATTGGTGACCCAGGTGCGGGTAAAAACATTGTGGAGAAATTCTACAAGAAGATTGCCGACCCGATGATTCAAGCTGACCAGTGTCTGATAGATGCCGTGAACCGCTACAAGGAGGGTCGCACAGAACGTACCACCAGTACCAAGGCGCAGAAAGGTGAGGCTTTGAAAAGGCCTGTGGTAGGCATCAGAGTGCATCCAGCCCGTACCGCTACAGGTGAGTTTATCCGCCACATGAATGCGGCTATTGAGACGGTTCAGGGTGAGCCTATGAACCTGCACATGTTCTCGTTCGATGCGGAGCTGGATAACGTCACCAAGCAGAACAAGGGCGGCGACTGGAAGGACCGGGAAATCCTGGAGTTGAAGGCTTTCCACAACGAGCAGGACGGACAGATGTATGCCAATCAGGAATCTGTTACAGGCATGTTCAACGTGTTCTGGAACTTCATCTATACGGGTACGCCCTATGCGCTGCATCGCAAAGTGAACCAAAGGAACTTCGGTACAGGTATGAGTACCCGACTGGCTGTCATCCCACTCCCCGATAAGGGTATGGCAAAGCGACACCAGCAGGTAGATCCCGATGCCAACGAGACGCTGAAGACTTGGGCTTACCGCCTGGACAAGGTGGAGGGTGAGCTGCCAATAGAACCGCTGAACGATGAGACCTACGAGTGGCAGACAAGCCACCTGGAGATTGCTGAGTTCAATGGTGATAAGGCGGACAGAACGCTGCTGAAGCGTATTCCGTACTACGGCATTGGTATCTCTTTGCCATTCATCCTAATGCGTCATTGGGATGAGTGGCAGGAGAAGAAGACGCTAACGATGGACGACAGGGATAAGCGCCTGTGCCGACTGGCTATGGAAATCCAGTACAAGTGCCAGCAGTTCTTCTTCGGCGAGATGGCATTTAACTATTTTGCCGACCAGAACAAGGAGTTTGTACAGCGCCGCCGCACCACACGCTATGATGACTGTTTCCGCAAGTTGCCCGATGAGTTCAAGACGCAGCAGTTTATGGACTGCTTCAATTGTTCTCAACCTTCGGCTTCACGTAGTATTCAGCGTCTGATGGCTGACGGTGTGGTAGAGCGGGTACAGCATGGGCTGTATAAGAAGCTTTTGCAGGAGCTGCCCTGAGGGTAATACCTCAGGCAGCCTGCCTCTCTTTATTCAAATATTGACTTTGTCGATATTTTTCTGCGTTCAACATTGCTCATGCAAGCATGGCATTGTATTCACTTATTCATTTATTCAAATACGACAGGAGGGTTTTCCGTAAGCCATGAGCAAAGCCAAGTTTACTTGAGCTTTGCCGTGGCGAGGAAAACTCGAACGGAGTTCAAGGTTTTTGCATTATCGCTCGCTTATCCGTACCTTTGACCTTGCGGTCGAAATTACTTTCGCTCGACAATAAAAGAAAAAAATGTGGTTTTTCTTTGTATTGTCCTCGCTTATTCTATTTTGACCTTCAGTCTAAATTACTTTCGCTCGACAATAAAAGAAAATAATGTGGTTTTTCTTTGTATTGTCCTCGCTTATTCGTAATTTTGACCTTGCGGTCTAAATTACTTTCGCTCGACAATAAAAGAAAAAAATGTGGTTTTTCTTTGTATTGTCCTCGCTTATTCGTAATTTTGCACCCATTAAGAGTGCTTGGTAACCTCTTTTCAAAAAAACAAGAACATGACAAAAGAAAAAAGATCCGTTAGTGTATCCTTCATGGTTATGGGGATACTCTTTTGCACTTGCTTGATTGCAAGCAATCTGCTCGAGACAAAAATCCTTCAGTTCACACCTTCGTTTACGATTACGGCGGGCGTTTTGTGCTTCCCGTTGTCGTACATACTCAACGACTGCATCGCGGAGGTGTGGGGTTTCCGTAAAGCGAGGCTCATCATCTGGAGCGCCTTCCTCATGAACTTCCTGGTGGTCGCACTGGGCCAGTTGGCCGTCTTGCTTCCGGCAGCATCGTTCTGGAAGGAGAATGAAGCCCACTTTAACTTCGTCTTCGGCCTCGCCCCGCGCATTGCGGTGGCTTCGTTCCTGGCCTTCCTCGTCGGAAGCTTCATTAACGCCTATGTCATGAGCCGCATGAAGCTCAGAAGCCGCGGCAGACACTTCTCCGCCCGCGCAATCGTCAGTACGCTGTTCGGCGAGGGGGCAGACAGCCTGATCTTCTTCCCGCTGGCATTCGGCGGACTTATGCCCTTCGCGGAGCTGCTCCGGCTGATGCTGATTCAGGTTGTCGTCAAGACGCTGTACGAGGTAATTGCCCTTCCGCTCACCATCCGCGTGGTGGACTTCGTCAAAAAGCTCGACGATACGGACACCTTCGACTCCGACCTCGATTCATATAATCCCTTGAAGGTGTTTGATCTGTAAACGGGAAAACGAAAACGAAACGCTTCGCTACGAAAACAAAGAGGCTAAAACTGTTCTGCGAAGGCTTCTTCTTCGCGTAGCCTCATTGGGCGCATCCTTTGCTTTCGTTTTCGTTTTTGTTAAAAATTATCTTTTATCTCTATTTCTATCTTTACAATCGCCTTGCTGTCCTTGGTGACGCGGTATCTGTGGTCGGAACGAAGCCCGATGACCCAGATGATGTCGTCTCCGTGGCAGAGTAGGGGCTGCTTCTCCTTTTGGAAGCGTGTGAGGTGATGGTCGGTCATGAAATCGCTCAGCAGCTTTCGCCCACCCAGGCCGAGGGGATAGAAGAAGTCGCCGGGCCTTGGTGTGCGCAGACGAAGGGGGAGATTGAGCTTTTCAGCATCGAAGTAGGCGATCATGGGCCCCGTTTCGCCTATTTTATCCACTTCGGTTTGCCGAAGATTCAGCTGCAGGGCGTTTTCAGCCTCTGTTTCGGCTGACGGCCTGATGATAAGGTCTTTCCGGTCGAGCAGTAGGCTTGCCTTTGGGCTCATCCACATCCTGCCGGGAGTTGTTTCCAGGCTGCGCAGTATCTCCGCCTCTTGCGAGCTGTTGAATCCCCAATCGGAAAGCCATTCGTGCAGTAGCGCGGGAGCCTCGTCCCCTGCATCGCGGAGAAAAGACAGCGGCAGGCTCGTCGGCGTGACGCCCGCCTCGTCAAAACGTCTTCTGACGGCTTCGTCGTAGATGGGAAGGCTCTCCCGGACGATGCGGGCGGTCTGCGCCAGTGCCTCGTCGGCGCGAGGATTGATTTGCCTGAGCAGTGGCATGACATCCAGCCTGATGCGGTTCCTGCGGGCGTCCCGTTCCAGGTTCGAGCTGTCCGTCACGTACGTTAGCCCCTTCTCTTCAAGATATGTGATGAGATCGGTACGCCTTACATCGAGCAGCGGACGGACGATGATGCCGCTGCGCGGTTTCATCGCAGCCAGCCCGCGCAGACCCGTCCCCCGGAGCAGGTTGAGCAGCAAAGTCTCTGCCTGGTCGTCCAAATGATGCGCCACCGCCACCGCCTCGGCACCCCTCTCCTCAGCCTGCCTTTTGAAGAACTCGTATCGCTGATCACGTGCCGCCATCTCAATGCTGATGCCCTTTTCCTTCGCAAAAGAGGCTGTATCGAACGTTGCGACGGTAAGGGGCACGTCAAGCTGCCGGCAAAGCTGTCGGACGAACGCCTCGTCGCGGTCGGACTCCTCTCCCCGGAGGTGAAAATTGCAGTGCAGCGCGTGCAAGGGCAGCGCCATCTCTTTCAGCAGGCTCAGCAGCGCGACGCTGTCAGCACCGCCGCTTACGGCTGCAAGCACAAGCCCGTGGCCCGTGAAAAACTGTTTTTTCTGGATGTGTTTCAGGAGAACGTCCATCAGAAAACTCATTTGCCGGCAAGTTTATCCAGAACACCCTGTGCCAAGGTGTCGCCAAGCTCAACGGCTTTCTGCAGATACGTCCGCGCCTTGTTGCGGTCTCCTTTGTCGGCGTAGCAGACGCCCAAAATGCGGTGTGGGTCGGGGAATTGCGGATCAAGGCTCACAGATTTCTCTGCAGCCTCAATGGCCTCGTCAATCTGACCCACCCGATAGTTTAGAGCCGCACTTTCCGCCCAAAAGAGGGCCTCCTGAGGTTGCAGCCTGATCGCTCTCTCGATGTCGTTCAGAGCGGCCGGATACATGCGGCATTTTATCTCCTGTTGCTCTCTTTCGTAGTAAAACGAGGCTCCGACCTGCCCACCCATGAGATGCTCGTACTCGTTGAAGTCTTGTACGGCCTCACGGGCCTTCCCCATCCTCGCCTTGGTTCCTGCTCGCAGAATGATTGCCGTAGCAGCCTCTTTGGGGAAAGGTTTCGGATAAAAAGCGATCGCACTGTCCTGTAGAGCGAGTATTTCCTCGTCAGAAGCCTCCACCATCTGTTTACACTGGGCTGCAAACAGAAAGTTGTCCGGAGAACGCAGGTTTGTCTTCGTCAGACTCAGGAACTGCTGGCAAGCTTCGTCGTATTTCTTCTCGGCGTAGAGACATTCGCCCAACTGGCTCGTGTAGAAGGGCAGTGGATTGATCTCAAAAGCCTGCCGGGCTTCTGCAGACGCCCGTTCGAGCGTCCAGTCAGCATAAACCTTGTAATCGGGCTTCTGGCTCAGGCTATAAATGGCCTTCGAGAGTGAGAAATGCAGTTCGTCCTTCTTCGTGCCTTCCTGTTGTAGGCCTTTCTGGTAAGCTTCATCGGCCTCGGCATATTGCTGGCGTCTGACGAGCTCCTCTGCCTTGAGCGTATAGCCTGTTGTGCTTTCCGGGAAGCGTTTGATGAAGTCATCAACGTATGACAAATAACCTGTAGTGTCCCTTGCACCGAGAAGATAGAGGAAACTGCTCGCTGCAGCCTCATTGTCGGGCAGACATTTAGGTATTCCGATGCTGTTGAGGTCATTGTTCGCGGCATCCATGGCCCCAATGGCAAGGTTTAAGATGAAATTTGCGTCGATGACATAGCTGCGCGTGTCTTTTCCCACAGGCATCTGCAAAAGTCCTATGAGTTCGCCCTCTTCGTTCATGACCGGACTGGTTGACATGCGTTCGCCGGGCACGGTGGAGAGCGTATAGTAGGTAAAAGAATCCCGGAAGGCCGTTGCCTCGGTAACGGTGTCGACAACACAGGGCGCTTTCTTCTCTGCCTTTGCATTGGGCATGATCCAGACGAGCTGCCCGCTCTTGGCTGGCTCTCCCATCGTCAACGAAGCGATTTTGTACTTCTCTGGCAAGCTTGTTGACAGTCTTGCCACGTTATACATGCTGCTGGCGCCCTTGACATAGCTAATAGGTATCTCAATTCCCTTTTGATCAATTGCAGTCGCCTTGACAGCTCCTTTCAAAGCGTCGTATTCGGTTATCAGGTCACCTTCTTCGTTCACAAAAGCCCCTTGAGTCTCGTGCAGCTCACCTTTTGCGTCAGAAGCTACGATTGTGACCTGTGCCATGCGAATCTTCTTTGCCCATTTCGGTGTTTGAGGCATAGCGCTACAGAAAGCAGCCAAAACAAAGGTTAGGCTGAGTATTTTTCTTTTCATCTTGTTAAAAGTTGTTTTGCATTCTCAATCGCAGCATTGGTCACGTCGCTTCCGCTGAGCAGATGAGCCAACTCGTTTACACGCTCCTCTTGAGAGAGCGGTACGATTCGTGTGTGAGTGCTGCTGTCTGTGTCCACCTTGAATACGCGGAAGTGATGGTCTCCGCAAGCTGCAATCTGAGGCAAATGGGTAATGGTCAGGACTTGGCGTCCCTCACCGTGGCTCATCTGCTTCATAATGAGTGCCATGCTCTCGGCAATTCGTCCGCTCACGCCCGTGTCTATCTCATCAAATATGATGGTGGGCAGGTGCATTCGGTCAGAGGTCATAGCCTTGAGGGCAAGCATGACGCGGGATATCTCACCGCCGCTGGCAACCTGTGCGATAGGCTGTGGCGAAGCATTCTTGTTTGCTGCAAAGAGGAAAGTGATGCGATCCTGGCCATTGAGGCTTAGCTTATCCAGCGGCTCCATGTGAATGTGGAACTTGGCATTGGGTACGCCCAAAGATGTGAGCGTAGAAGTGATTTGTTGCTCGATAGAAGGCAATGAAGCTTTCCGTTTGGCTGATATGGCCTTGGCTTTTGCCTGTGCCGTTTCCAATGCCTTGCGAGCTTTTTTGTCTAGTTCGCTGAGACGCTCATCGGCATGAACTATGTCTGCCAACTGTTTCTCCATCTGACTGAGCAGTGCACATAATCCTGCCGCATCAGCAACGCCATGCTTCTGCTCAAGGCTATATAGTGCGTCTAACCGGCTGTTCACCTCGTCCAGTCGCTCCGGATTGAAGTCCATTTGCTCTGCTAGACCTTCTGCTTCATCGCAAATGTCCTTGGCCTCGATATAAATATTCTCCATGCGCTCGGCCATCTCTTCAGCCTTCGGATAGATGCGTGTAAGGCCATGAATGATGTTTTTTACTTGCCGAAGGGTTTCAAGGGCTCCACCATCCATTTCATTGCTGAGGCCTTGTGCTGCCTGGTATAGTGCCTTCTTGATATCCTCGGCATGGGTCAGTGCGTTCTGTTCCTCCTCAAGTTCTTCGTCTTCTCCTTCCCTGGGTGCCAACTCTTGCAGTTGTTCTACCTGGAAACGTACGTAGTCCTCCTCGCGACGGTTTTGCTCGGCCTCTGCTGCAGCCCTCTCAAATTCGTGCACTGCGGTGCGGTAGTTGTTGTAAGCCTTTTGGTAATCACGCATATCAGCTTCGCTATCGCTCATGATGTCTATGATGTCCAACTGGAAATCCTCATCGGACAGCAGAAGGTTCTGGTGCTGTGAGTGAATGTCCAAAAGTTTCGTGCCAAGGCCGCGCAACTGCGTGAGGTTAGCTGGAGAATCGTTGATGAAAGCTCTGCTCTTCCCGGCCACCGTAACCTCTCGCCGCACGATACACTCCCGGTCGTCGTAGTCGAAGTCGTTAGCTTCAAAGAAGGACTGTAAATTGTATCCTTGAATAGAGAACGTGGCCTCTACGGTGCATTTGTCTGCTCCCTCCATTATGCTTTTGCTGTCGGCACGTTGTCCCAACAGGAGAGATATTGCACCTAACAATATGGACTTTCCTGCTCCGGTCTCTCCGGTAATGACGGAAAAACCTTCCTGAAAGTCCAGGTTCAGTTCGTCAATTAATGCGTAATTCTTAATGTAAAGATGCTTCAGCATTCGCCTATTTCTTAATCCTCTGCCACGTTTCGTTCTGAGAAGCATCTATGGCAAAGAGAATGTTATATGCCTTTTCTTTTTCTTCGTTAGTCCCTTTTCCGGAGAAAATGTTGACCAACTCCTCTCGCTTGTATTCTGTAAAGAGCTGCGGCACCTGACTCATTGTCTTGGCATGATGTGCGGCATCCAGCAGGTCAAGGGCATCGGCAATTGCTGCGCGGGCAGAATCCGGTGCTTCCGACATGCGGTCGAGTCCCTTGCGGTGGTATTCATAACGTAATTGACGCATTGATTCCATTGAGCCGTCAATATAGTCGTTGAGCAGTCCGAAGCGGTTCTTGCTGTCATCAAACGCTTTCCAGCCTGGGAAATCCAAATTCTGGCCGGCTCTTACAATTTCCTCGGCCGTTTGGAAGAAAACGGTTCCCCCCATTGGTGACATAGTATCGAAATCCATTCCGATAATCATATAGGCATAGTAAGCAAGCAATGCCACCAAATTGTTGTCTATGTTGTTCGGATTCCATTCCAGCTGGTCTGCCTCGCGGAAATTAAAGTTAAACTGCGGATCCTTTGTGGCATAGGAAACAGTAGTATAGTTACTGTTGTAGACAGGGCGGCTACTGCTGACGAGCAGTGTGCCAGTGAAAGAGTCCTCGGTGTCGTTATAGGTATCTACGGTAAAGTTGAAATTGCACTGTATCTTCTCGTTCTCGCGAAACTCAATCTCAGTCCACTTGTGATTGTTCAAGAACTCGGTCATTGTCTTCTGCAGTGCGTCAAAGACTTCTCCCTTGGTGTTCGATACCTTACTTCGGTTAATGGTGACTTTTGCATTTAGCTCTTGTCCCCATATTTGTAGTGGACTTAACATGAATGTAAGCCCAATCAGTATCAGCAGACAGTCTCGTTTCATCATAATATCTTTTTCAGTGAGTCGATAATGTCAGCGGCAACTTCGGCCTTGCTTTTCAGAGGGTAAGATACCTCTTTCTCTTTACTGATGACAGTAATCTTGTTGGTATCGTAGCGGAAACCGGCACCTGCGTCATTCAGACTATTCAACACAATAAAATCCAGATTTTTCTTCTGAAGTTTCTCATAGGCATGCACTTTTTCATCATTTGTTTCCAGTGCGAAACCGACTAACCGTTGGTCGGCTCTCTTCTGCATTCCCAATGCCTGGGCAATGTCCTGTGTGGGATTCAGCCGAAGTACCAACTGGTCACCTTCCCGCTTAATCTTTTGATCTGAAACCTGCGATGGTGTAAAATCGGCGACCGCAGCACAAAGGATGCCTGCATGGCATGAGGGAAAGAGATTTGTAGCCGCATCATACATCTGCTGTGCGCTTTCTACGTCAGTTCGTGTTATATTTTTGTGCTGAACCTTCAAACTGACAGGGCCGCAGATGAGTTGTACCTTGGCGCCGCGCCGCGCGCACTCTTCAGCTAAGGCAAAGCCCATTTTACCAGAGCTATAGTTCCCAATGAACCGTACAGGGTCCAACTTCTCATAAGTCGGCCCCGCTGTAATTAAAATTTGTTTGCCTTCGAGATCTTTTTCCTGTTCATCGAAGTAGTCCTCCAGAACAGCTATAATGCGTTCAGGCTCTTCCATGCGACCCTTGCCTTCCAGGTGGCTGGCAAGGAAACCGGTACCTGGCTCAATGATGTGGTTGCCATAAGATCTCAGCGTCTCCAAGTTTTTTTGTGTACTTGGATGCGCATACATATCAAGATCCATTGCTGGTGCAATGAAGACCGGGGCTTTCATGCTCAGATAGGTCGTAATAAGCATGTTGTCAGCCACACCGTTTGCCATTTTGCCAATTGTGCTGGCAGTAGCTGGCGCAATGAGCATGGCATCAGCCCATAGGCCAAGGTCAACGTGAGAATGCCAGGTGCCGTCGCGCTGGCTGAAGAACTCGCTGACAACAGGCTTAGAAGTGAGGGCACTGAGCGTAATGGGCGTAATAAACTCTTTGCCCGCCGGTGTGATGACAACCTGAACCTCAGCACCTTTTCGGATGAGTCCACGTATAATCAAACAGGCTTTGTATGCAGCGATGCTACCTGTAATTCCCAGAACTATATTCTTGCCTTTGAGCATGTCCTTCTTATAGTTTTCCAAAATATTTCAATCGAAGGCGGGTCAATACTTGCTTCGTGTTAAGCGTGAAGTCGCCTTGCATCATCCAGCCATAGTAACCTGGGTCTTTTGATAGCACTTCTCTGACGCTTTTGCCCTTGTACTTCCCAAAATTGACAATCTCGTTGTGGTCGTTATCATAGATGAAGCGTCCTGCCAGATCCACATGATTCTCTTTGCTCGAGAACTCTGCCAAAAAAGCTATGTCGTTCTGCAATTCTTGTGGATATTTGTCTAATTGTGCCTCCAAAACTTCCAAGGTTGCTCTTGTATCAGCCAGCGCACTATGCGCATTCTCCAAATCTTTCCCGCAATAGAACTTATAGGCTGCTATCAATGTGCGTTGTTCCAGACGGTGGTAGATGTTCTGTACATCAACCATCAGACATTCACTAAAGTCTATGTTTATGTTTGCCCGTGCAAACTCTTCGGCCAGCATCGGTATGTCAAAGCGATTGCTATTGAAACCGCCTAGGTCACAGCCCATGAATGTTTGAGCCAGGGACTCTGCTACTTCCTTGAAGGACGGACAATCCTGGACGTCTTTGTCATAAATGCCATGCACCTTGCTGGATTGTTCAGGAATGTGCATTTCCGGATTGATGCGCATAGACTTTGCTTCCTCGTTGCCGTTAGGTTCTATCTTAATATAGCAAAGCTCTACAATACGGTCACGGGAAATGTCAAGGCCTGTCGTCTCCAGGTCGAAAAAGATGATTGGCTTTTTAAGATTCAGTTTCATTCTGCTTTATTCCTCAACTCTCATTGGCATAAGCAGCATCAGTACTTCGTCTTCGGGGTTCTCTTGGGCAGGTCGGATTACACCTGGACGACTGGGATCGGCAACCTCAATGGTCAAGTCTTCATCATTCAGGATGTTCGCAATCTCTAACAGGAACTGGCAACTGAAACCGATGCTTATGGGATTGTTGGTGTATTCACATATCAAGAACTCTTCGGCGCTTGTAGCATATTCGTTGTCCTGTCCGGTAAGACGCAGGGTGTTGTTGCTAAGTTCAACTTTGACCAGACCGCTACTCTGATTACAGAACACGCTCACACGTTTCAATGCGCTAGCCAATGCTAAACGATCTACTGTCGCTTTGTAAGGATTGCTTTCTGGAATGACGGCATTGTAATTCGGATAACGTCCTTCAATCAGGCGGAAGTGCATGGTCATGTCCTCGCTCTTGATACATGCTTTGTCTGCATCGAAAGTAATCTGGATGTCATCATCGTCTTTGCTCAGAACGGTCTTCAATATTGAAGAAACTTTTTTGGGGAGGATGAATCCGGCCGTAATGCCACTCTTAACTTTGTGGTTGCGGTTGCGAACCAGTTTGCGTCCATCAGTACCGGCGAAGACGATGTATTCGGGCTGAATGTCGAAATAGATGCCATTCATCACCAGTCGGATCTCATCATTGGCTGTGGCAAACAGGCAACGATTAATGCCATTGAGCAGAATTTCAGCCGGAATGTGTAGTGTTGTTGCATTCTCATCTACAGTTTTTGGCATGGGATAGGGGGCTGCATCTTGGGCTACAACCTTAAACGTTCCGCTATTGTGCTTGCCTCTGATTTCAAGATTCTCGGGATTGAATTCTATACTTAATGGTTGTTCTGCAAGTTCTTTTATGGAGTCAAGAATCGTCTTGGCGGGAATACAGAATCGCGCATCACCATTCTGTTCAATTGCGGGTACATTTGTGATAAAATACTTTTCACTGTCAGAGGCAGTAATAGTTATGATTCCGTCCTTTACGTCAAAGAGGAAGCAATCCAGAATGGGCATTGAATTTTTGCTGCCCATAACTTTGTTGGCAGCAGTGAGACGGCTATAAAGAGCCGAACTGGAGACTTTGAAGTTCATATTTATTCCTTATTTATATTGTTTATTATTCAAATATTGCCAATATTACCGAGCAAATTTACGCTTTTTATCTGAAACGGCAAAAAAAAACGGTTGGAAAATCCTTCAATTACATTTTTTTTAATACCTTTGTACCACAAAACAAAAGTAATTTAACAAAATGGAACTTACAGGCAAAATTATTGCAGTGCTTCCGGAGCGTGGAGGCACGTCGGCTCGTACGGGCAGTGAATGGAAACTCGGAACTTATGTTTTGGAGACGATGGACCAGTATCCCCGTAAAATGTGTTTTGAAGTATTTGGTGCAGACAGAATCCAACAGTTTAATATTCAATTGGGCGAGATTCTGACTGTTTCCTTTGATATAGATGCCCATGAATATCAGGGCCGTTGGTTCAATGGTATTCGTGCTTTTCGCGTAGATCGCAATGTGTCTGCTCCTGTTGCTGCTCCAGCCCCCTCTGCAGAACCTTTTGGTGCAGCAACGCCCCAGCAACCCACTCCTGCACCTAATGCAGCTCCTGCAGACTTGACTGCCGGTGCTCCCTTTGCAGCCAGCGAGGGCGATGATTTGCCCTTCTGAGAAAATTAATCATAATATAATATTAATGTAATCCTCCTGAGTGTTTTGCATGTCAGGAGGATTTTTATTGCTGTCTACTTGTATTTTGGGTTCAAAAAAAAATAGGGTTATCATCACGACAACGCCTATTTTTCATTAACCTTAAATCTAATACCATGAAAAACACAATGCAAAGGTATGGCTTTTTATTAAACCACCAAAATTTTTTATTAGAATTTGTGTCTTTTTTTAATGTTTATTGATATATGTCAATCTTCTTAGTATATTTTATCTGATTTTCCAGCGAAATTATGTTTTTATTTCCATGAGAGTAACCGCCCTATTTGGTCGTAAAGATTGGCCCAATGTGCTCGACTTTCAGCATCTGGAGCATTTTGGCTGGCAGCCTTCGTCTTGCGTTCCAACTGTTGTAAGGTGAAGAGTACGGCGGGGCGGATCTTCATGTTGCCGTTGCCTAATGCGCGTTGCAGATGCTGGAACATAGTGTTCTGAAGGGTCATACGATAGGGCGTCACCTTCTTGTGGCTGTCAGCTTCGGTGAAGACGATTTTCGAGAGGTCGGTCAGGTAAGCTTGTGGCGTATAAAGTTCGTTCAGACTCTCCAGACGATTCATCATGCTCGACATTACGCTCTCGCCTACAACGGTTGTTAGAACCTGGGGATAGTCTGAAATGCGGCTGGCATAGCTCATATCGCGCAACCAGAGAGGTTCTTGCAGCACCTGCTCGTTCAAGAACTTCAGTGCGGCCTTCTGTTTCTCTAAGGGTTGAGGCTGATAGACGGGCTGGTCTGAACCTTTCTCGCGGAAATTGATAAGACGTCCGCCTATGTTGCGCGTCACATGGCCACAATAGCGAAGGAACTGCGTGCGTATCTGAACGTACATTGTTTGCAGATCCTGCCAGTAGAGGTCTTTCTTGTTGTCCAAAGTCCACTGTGGCAGATTCTGAAGTTCGCGCTTCAGATTCTGAATGCCATACAGGCTGGCCTTTACGGGATCGTCACCCAGGTCCTCGGTCTGGCGACGCGGATCGGCATGTCCCTCTCCACTCTCTCCGTCACCCCACCAGAGACGCGGATTCTTCTGAGCACGGACAGTCAAGGGTTCCAGCATCATGTGGTCTTCATCTTCGTCCTGAGCACCGAACATGGGCGAGTAACCCCATTGGATAGCCCATTTGTCGTAGTCGTTGATGCGTGGGAAAATGCCTACGTGCGAGATGCCGTCTTCTGGCTGCGCTACGTAGTTGAAGCGGGCGTAGTCCATAATGCTTGGGGTATGGCCGTGTGCTTCTACCCATGTCTTGTCACGCAGACTGTCCACTGGTACTGTCGAACTGCTGCCGAAGTTGTGTCTTAGGCCCAGGGTATGTCCCACCTCGTGGCTGGAGACGAAACGGATGAGTTGTCCCATCAGCTCTTCGTCGAAATTCATCTTGCGTGCTGCCTCGTCAATGCTACTGCATTGAACCATATACCAGTCGTGGACAAGCTTCATTACGTTGTGGTACCAGCAGATGTGGCTCTCCAGAATCTCTCCGGTGCGTGGGTCGTGGACGTTGGGGCCATAGGCGTTCTCGATGGGGCTTGCCAGGTAGCGTATGCAGCTGAAGCGGGCATCCTCCATGCTCATTGTGGAGTCGTTTTCGGGCCACTCCTTGGCCTGGATGGCGTTCTTGAACCCGGCTTTTTCAAAAGCGGCCTGCCAGTCATTTACACCCTGAATGAGGTACTTGCGCCATTGTTTTGGAGTAGCGGGATCAATGTAGTAGATGATGGGTTTTATGGGTTCCACCAGTTCGCCTCGTTTCATTTTCTCTACGTCCTCTGGGCGGGGTTCCAAGCGCCAACGGGTGATAAAGCGCTTCTCCTCTACGCGTTGCTGATCGTCAGAATAACTGGTGTAATTGTCAGTGAAGAATCCTACTCGTGGATCGAAATGACGTCGCATCATGGGTTTTTCAGGCAATAGGATAAAGCTGATGTTCAGTCCGACGGTTGCTTTTCCGGTGGCACTTATGCTGGGCAGGCGTGTGGAGCCGTTCCCGGCAGCAGCATAGGTCTTGACCATGCGTACTTCAGTGTTCAGTGGGAAAGACTTGATGTCTTCAATGTAGCTCATTTCACCAATGAGGCCTTGTAGACCATACTGCTGCTTGACATACTGAGGCAGCCCTAATGCTGGGTTGTCTTGGTTCAGAAATTGTGTTACTTTTATCTTCCATACACCGTCTTTGTGGCTTTCTGCCTTGAAAGCACCTATGATCGGGTTTTCGTTACTGATTGTAATAGCACGGTTTATCTTCTGCGTCGTGTCGGCATAGTTGATGAGCAGATTGGCCATGAGCAGTAGCTGGCCGTCTGGCGCAGGTTGGAAATACACGGTTTGTTCGTTCACTAGCTCACCTCCGAACTTGCCGCTGTTTGCGGGTGTGCTGGTATATCGTGTGGTAGTCAGGAATTGTCTGCCGATGAGGCTGTCGGCAATCTCGAAGTACCATTCGTTTTTCATCTTGGTCACGTGGAACAACCCTTTTCGGTCAACAGCGGGCATTTCCTTTTTTACTGTGTCCTTTTGCGCTTCGACTACCTTTTTGCGCTTTCCAAAGATGATGTACTTGCGGCGTCCCTTTTTTTGTTTCTTTTGGTCTGCCTTTGCAGGGCCTTTTTCCTGTTTGCCGTTTTTTTGTTTCTTTTCAGTTTGTTCGCTCTTAACCTTTTCAGCAGTGTGCAATGGGGTTGCATTGGCCGTCAGTATGACTCCGCATATCATCAGGCTTAAATAGTATTTTCTCATTTTTATATATAAATTTGTATAGAGTCAGTATTCAGATGTTTTAAAAGCACCACAAAATTACACATTTTTTCCTGATTCTACAAAATTATTCCAAGAAAATGTTTAACTTTGCCAATCATTATGAAGGAATTTGAGTTAACATCCCTTTTTTTACCCACTGGCGATCAGCCTGAAGCCATTCGTCAACTCACAGAAGGTGTTCTTTCCGGTCAGCCGGCTCAGACTTTGTTGGGTGTGACTGGGAGCGGCAAAACTTTTACCATAGCCAACGTAATTGCTAATGTTGGACGTCCTACGCTTATTCTCTCCCACAATAAGACGCTGGCTGCCCAGCTATATGGAGAAATGAAGCAATTCTTTCCCCATAACGCAGTGGAGTACTATGTGAGTTATTACGACTACTATCAGCCAGAGGCCTATATCCCAAGTACGGATACTTATATTGAGAAAGATTTGGCAATTAATGATGAGATAGACAAACTACGTTTGGCTGCCACAAGTGCCCTTCTTTCCGGAAGGCGGGATGTTATCGTAGTGAGCAGTGTTTCCTGCATCTATGGTATGGGAAACCCGGCGGCCTTCTATGAGAATGTCATTGACCTCAAAGTGGGTCAGACATTAGACAGAAACGACTTGCTGCGTCGTTTGACGGACAGTCTTTATGTAAGGAATGATGTCGCGCTTGGGCGTGGCTGTTTTCGTGTGAAGGGTGATACCGTTGATGTCGCTTTGGCCTATAGTGACAGCCTTTTACGCATAACGTTCTGGGACGATGAAATTGAATCGCTTGAGGAGGTTGATCCCGTTTCGTCATATCGTATGGGCCGTTTTGATGACTATAAGATCTATCCAGCCAATCTTTTTATGACCAGCGCCGAGGGACAGGAAAGGGCTATTCGGTTAATTGAGGAAGATTTGCAAAAGCAAGTGGCTTTTTTTGAGGAAATAGGCAAGCCACTGGAGGCAAAGCGGCTATATGAGCGTGTAACATACGACGTAGAGATGATACGTGAATTGGGCCACTGCTCGGGCATCGAGAACTACAGTCGCTACTTCGATGGCCGTCAGCCTGGTACGCGGCCCTATTGTCTGTTGGATTTCTTTCCCAAGGACTTTCTGATGATAATTGATGAAAGCCATGTCTCCGTACCTCAGATAGGTGCCATGTATGGTGGCGACCAGGCCCGAAAGAATAATCTGGTCGAGTATGGCTTCAGGCTGCCTGCGGCACGCGATAATCGGCCATTGAAATTCCAGGAGTTTCAGGAATTGGTGAATCAGGTCATCTATGTCAGTGCCACTCCGGCCGATTTTGAATTGGAGCAAAGCGAGGGTGTCGTTGTGGAGCAGTTGATACGGCCAACGGGCTTGTTGGATCCTGTTATTGAAGTACGCCCAACGGAGAATCAGGTGGATGATTTGATGGAGGAGATACAACTGCGCATAGAACGGCACGAACGTACTCTTGTGACTACCCTCACAAAACGAATGGCTGAGGAACTGACGGAATATCTCCAGCGTCACGGCATAGAAACAGCCTATATTCATAGCGATGTTGACACGTTGGAACGTGTTCAGATTATGGACAACCTAAGGGCTGGAGTGTATGACGTATTGGTGGGCGTAAATCTTCTGCGTGAGGGATTGGATCTGCCCGAGGTGTCTTTAGTCGCTATTCTGGATGCCGACAAGGAGGGCTTTTTGCGTAGCCACAGGAGTTTGACTCAGACGGTTGGCCGTGCTGCACGTCATCTGAATGGGCGTGCTATCATGTATGGTGACCATATTACTGAGAGCATGGCACTTACCATAGAGGAAACGAACCGTCGTAGGGAGAAGCAGTTGCAATACAATGAGGAACATCATATTACGCCGACGGCAATTCGTAAAGCCCGTACGATGGGCAACCTCATTCAGGCTGGACAGCAGGCCGAGAGCCGGGCATACATAGAACCGCAATTTGATAATACAGTGGCTGCTGATCCGTTGGTGGAGATGCTATCGCCAGAACAGATTTCCCATAGTATTGAGGTATTACGCAAGCGGATGACAGACGCAGCCAAACGGCTCGACTTTGTGGAGGCTGCCCAGTTGCGCGACGAGATGCTCCGCCTGATGGAGAAAGACGAAGCGCCAAAGGATTGAACCCCAATCTTTGAACGCTTTGTCTTTTTATTCGTTTCTCTATACTATTCATTTCCCGGCTAGGGTCTTTCTTCTTTTTTCCCAAAGTATTCTTTTGTCTCTCGGGCGGCGACACCGCTAAGTAGTAACAAGGCTATGAGATTTGGCATGGCCATCAGCGCATTCATGCAGTCGGCGATGTTCCAAATAATGTCGAGGCCAATGATGCTGCCGAAGAAAAGGACTACGATAAAGAGAATACGGTAGAATCGGCTCATGTGAGAGCCTTCTATGTAGTCTACTGCACTCTCACCGTAATAGCTCCAGCCGAGAATTGTGCTGAAGGCAAAGGTCAGAATGCCGAAGGTGAGGAGCGGTGCCCCAACATATGGAATCTTGCTGAATGCCATTTTTGTCAGGCTTGCCCCGTCTGCATAGGAAATGTCGGGGTAGGCCAGAATGCTGCTGACCAGCACGATACCTGTCAGGGCGCAGATGATTACTGTGTCCCAGAAGGTGGCTGTGCTGGAGACTAATGCCTGGCGGACAGGATTCCTTGTCTGTGCTGTAGCAGCCACAATCGGTGCACTGCCCATACCGCTCTCGTTGCTGAACAGACCACGGGCAATACCGTATCGGGCTGCCATCATCACACTGCTGCCCACAAAGCCTCCGCCAGCTGCTGAGGGATTGAAGGCTGATTTAATGATGAGGTGGATGGCAGGCATAACGAACTCGCTGTTCATGCATAGGATGACAATGCAACCGATTACATAGATTGCAGCCATGAAGGGTACAAGGATGGTGCAGACACGGGCTATAATCCTGACGCCACCCAGAATGACGACGGCTGCCAGAATGCTGACGACGAGTCCCACTATCCATTGCGGGATGCCGAATGTCTCGTTAGAGAGCAGAGCGATAGAGTTCGCTTGAACCGTACAGCCGATGCCGAACGAGGCCAGGGCCGTTGAAATGGCGAAGAAGAGGGCAAGACGTTTCATTCCAAGCCCGCGTTCAAGAGCGTACATAGGCCCGCCGTAATAACGACCGTCCTCCGTCTTGACACGATACTTGACAGCCAACAGCCCCTCGGCATACTTCGTGGCTATGCCAAAGATGCCGGTCAGCCAGCACCAGAGGACGGCACCAGGGCCGCCCAATGCTACTGCGGTAGCCACTCCTACAATGTTTCCCGTACCAATCGTTGCTGCCAATGCTGTGGCCAGAGCGCCGAATTGCGAGACTTCGCCCTCGGCATCCTGATCGCGGCTTATAGACAAACGAATGCCCGTAAACAGTTTTCGTTGCGGAATGCCCAGGCGGAAGGTCAGGAACAGATGAGTGCCCAGCAGCAGAATTATCATCGGCCAACCCCATAACAGGGAGCTTGCTTGAGTGAAGAATTCGTTTATAGTTTCCATTTGTGATATAGAGATACGATGTTGTGTCCTGTTTCCTAATGTTTACTTGAGCATTTCACGCACTGCCGTCTCTATCTGCGTATCATGTCCGCTGAGCATGTCAGCGGGTGTAATGTAGCACTCTACATCAGGCCACAATTCCTGGTTCTCCAGGATGCCGCCTCTGTTGTCCATCGAAGCTACTTGCGGAATACCGAAGGTGTAGCCTCCGATATTCTCCCACCAGACGGCGGTCATCGTTCCAGCCATCGGCGCACCGATTAGTTTGCCGATTCCAAGTTCTTTGTAGAGCCAGGGCGTGCCGTGTGCGTTCGAGTAGCAGTCCTCACAGACAAGCATGCATGAAGGCTTCAACCAACGGTTGTACGGATCGTTCCCAATGTGCTGGCCTCTAGGCATATACCTCGTTGTTAGTTTTCCGGATAGCAGGTCGCAAACATCGTTGTGCAGCCATCCGCCGCCGTTGTGTCGCGTATCGATGATGGCGGCTTCGCGCTGACGGTTTTTGTCGCTCAGCAGATTCTTGTATAGCTCGTGGAAACTCTCGCTGTTCATTGCCTGAATGTGTACATAGGCCAGCTTTCCGCCAGAGAGACTGTCCACAAGATGTTCGTTGCGGCGCACCCATCTCTTGTACAGCAGGGCGTTCTGTGTGCCGCTGCTGATGGGGCGAATTACGATGTCTTCCTTCTGCCCCTTGATGCTTAGGCGAGTGGCAATACCGGCCTTTCCAGCCAGCAGGGGGAAGTAGTCTTTTCCGGCCTCGATCTTCTGTCCGTCGATGGCGATGATGATGGAGCCGGCCTTCACCTTCTCCTTCGTATCCAGCGGGCCGCCGGTCAGAATCTCGGCGATGCGCAGGCCGTCGCCCTCGTAGCTCTCGTCCAGCAGGATGCCCAGTTCGGCAGTGAGCAGGCAGTTTGGGGCGGGACGGTAGCGGCAACCTGTGTGCGAGACGTTCAGTTCGCCCAGCAGTTCACTCATCATCTCGCCGAAGTCATAGCCGTTGTTGATGTGGGGTAGGAATCGGTGATACGTCTCGTAGAGGCGAGGCCAGTCGGCACCGTTCATATTGGGGTCGAAGAGTTTCTCGCTCGTCTGGCGCCACATGTGCTCAAACAGGTAGGCCTGTTCCTCGGCTGGACGCGTATTGATGAACGTTTCGAAGGGGATATCCGTTATGTGAGCCGATGAGAGTTCCAGCTTCTGTATTCTTCCGCCTCCGCCCGTGAAGTAGCAGGTCTTGCAGTCCGTATCGAGATTCAGCGAACGGGCAGAGACGCTCGGCAACTTCATCTCGTTCTTCTCCTCCTTGAAGTCGCGCATCCAGAGGGCCATATTGCCGTTGTAGGGCGCCAGGTAGTAGAGTTTCGAGCCCTCGCGGTCCATTACGGCATCGCCCAGGTGGGTGGAGCCCAGCGTAAGGCGTATTGTGCGGGCGTCCAGGTTGGTAAGGTTGAACTTCAGTTCCTTCACCTTTTCCTTCTTTTCGTCAGTCGAGTCCTTCTTTTCCTCCTTCTTCTTGCTGTCTTCGCGCGACTGTTTCAGCAGGGCAAGTTCTTCCTTGTTCATGCGGAATTCCTCATAGGCTTCCGTGTCGAAGAACATGATGTACTCGTCCGCCTCGGCGCCCCAGGAGCCGTGACTGCGATACCCGGCACGGTCGCTCTGGAATATCATGGCGCGTCCGTCCATCACCCAGCGCGGGTGGCCATCGCTGTATCCGCTCTGCGTCAGGTTAACGGGCTCAGCCTTTCCGTCGGCTTTCAGCAGGGCGATGTCACCTATGCTCCACCCGGCCGTTCCGATGTAGTCGGCCAGCAGCCAGCGGCTGTCTGGGCTCCAGGTGAAGTACTGGTCGCCGTCGCTGTAGCTGTAGGCATACTTGCCGTCCATTACCGTATGTATCTTGCCCGATTTCAGGGTGATTACCCGTATGCAGTTTCGGTTTTCCAGGTATGCCACCATCTTGCCGTCGGGACTGTATTGCGGCTGGAAGGATGTTGTCTTCCCGTCGGTCAGCCGTTCCTCTTTCATCTCGGTGCAGTAGGCAAACTGCTCTTCGTCCTTCTTCGTCAGCTCTGTCTGATAGATGCTCCAGATGCCGCCGCGCTCGCTGTCATAGACCAGTGCCCGTCCGTCTTCGCGGAAATCCACGGTACGCTCGCGCTCAGGCGTGTCGGTAATCTGCTTTGTAGTGGCATACTCCAGGTTGGTTACATAGACGTCGTCGTTAAGGATGAAAGCGATTTCCTTCCCCTTTGGCGATATGCAGACATTGCGAGCGCCATAGCTGGTGAGCTCGCGGATGAGGTCTCGCGGGCGGGAGTCGTTCTGTATGCAGATGTTTAGGCGGGCGGGCTCGCCGCCTGTGGCGTTCATGGTGTATATCTCGCCGTCGTACGAGAAGCAGAGGCGCCCGTTCTTTGCGGCTGAGAGGTAGCGCACAGGGTTTCCCTTGAAGTGCGTCAGCTGTTTGTCCGACCCGCCTTCCACGCTGCGGGTATAGACGTTCAGCGTGCCGTCCTGCTCGGAGAGGTAGTAAAACGACTGGCCGTCGGATGCCCAGACGGGATTGCGGTCCTCGCCCTTGAAAGTCGTCAGCTTTCTATATTCCTTATTATTATATAGCCATACATCTCGTGTGATGGGGCTTGTGTGATGCTTGCGGAACTTGTCTTCGTAGCCCTTAACGTCTACATATAGCATCTGTCCGTCTGGTCCTAGGCAGATGTCGTCCATCGTCAGTTCCGAGAAGAGGCGTTGCCGTCCTCCTTCTGCCGAGACGGAGTAGAGTTGGTAGAACGTGCCCGAAGGGAAAGTCATATCCGATACCGTCGGGTTGCCGGCTCGTCTCAGGATGATTCGTCCGTCTTCTGTCCATCCAACGGGCACTTCGGCTGCCGAGCTTGTTGTCAGGCGCCGTTTCTCGCCTCCCTCGGCAGGCATAACAAAGACGTCCATTGAGCCTTCGCGGTCGCTGGCAAAGGCCAGCTGCCTGCCGTCGGTGCCCCATACGGGATAGCCGTCAAAGCCGGCATTCGTGGTCAGCTGCGTGGCGGGGCCGCCTTCAGCCGATACCGTATAAATATCGCCCATATAGGTGAAGGCTATCGTCTGTCCGCTGGGGGAAATCGTGCATGAACGTAGCCAGAGGGGCTTATCCTGGGCCTGAGCTGAAGTCAGGGAGAGTGCCAGCAGAATGGCACCGAAGGAAATCTTTTTCTTCATAAAATGTACGGTTGCGATTGATTCTTGCAGCTAAGGTACGACTTTCGCTCGGATAAGCAAAATTAAATCGCTTTTATTTTGCTTATCCCATAGTTATTTGTACTTTTGCACTACAAAATCAGATTGCAATACATCGGAATGAAACTGATTCTATTGACGAGCACCGAATTTTTTGTCGAGGAAGACATGATTCTTACCACGCTTTTCGAGGAAGGGCTGGACATACTGCACCTTCGAAAGCCCGATTCGGAACCGGTCTATTGCGAGCGCCTCCTTTCGCTGATTCCCGAGGAATACCACAGCCGTATCGTCGTTCACGACCACTTCTACCTGAAGGAGGAGTTCAACCTGATGGGCATTCATCTGAGCCGTCGCAACACACAGTTGCCGAAGGGCTACAACGGCCCCGTTACGCGAACCTGCTACTCCATCGATGAGGTGGCCGAGAACAGTCAGGACTGCCAGTATCTCTTTCTGCGCAACGTCTTCGACAGCATATCCGAGCCCGAGAACCGTGCCTCGTTTACTGAGGCCGAGCTGCGCGATGCCGCCCGTCGCGGCATCATTGGCCGTCGCGTAATGGCCGAGGGTGGCGTTTCGCTCGAGAATATTCCGCAGGTCCGCGACCTGGGCTTCGGCGGTGTCGTCGTTCGCGGCGACCTCTGGAAGCGTTTCAATATCCACTCCGGATGTGACTTCAAGGATTTGATAGACCACTTCCGCCGCCTGCGCAAGGCCACTAATTAGCATAGAGTCAATAACAAAATACATATTTATAATATAACACAATGGGAGCAAATTTAGCATTTAAGGTCTTCTCGGGTACTAAGAGCCGCTATCTGGCCGAGAAGATATGTGCCAGTCTTGGATGCAAGCTGGGCGATTTGTCTATCACTCACTTCTCAGACGGCGAGTTCGAGGTATGTTTCGAGGAATCCATCCGTGGCCGCGACGTATTTCTCCTCCAGAGCACTTTCCCCAATTCGGACAACCTCATGGAGCTACTGCTGATGATCGACGCTGCCAAGCGCGCCTCGGCACGCACCATCAACGCCGTCATTCCTTACTATGGCTGGGCACGCCAGGACCGCAAGAGCAAACCTCGTGTCAGCATCGCTGCCAAGCTGGTGGCCGATATGCTTAGCGTGGCAGGCATCAGCCGCGTCATCACGATGGACCTGCATGCCGACCAGGAACAGGGCTTCTTCAACGTCCCCGTCGATCATCTCTATGCCAGCAGCGTAATGTTGCCCTACATCCAGAGCCTGCAGCTCGAGAACCTCGTCATCGCAGCACCAGACGTAGGCGGCACCAAGCGCGCTTCAGCATACTCGAAGTACTTGAACTGCCCGATGGTCATCTGCAACAAGACGCGCAAGAAGGCCAACGAAGTGGACAGTATGCAGATTATCGGCGATGTGTTCGACGCCAACGTCATCCTCATCGATGACATTGTGGATACGGCCGGCACCATCACTAAGGCTGCCAACCTGATGCGCGAGAACGGCGCCCGCAGCGTGCGCGCTATTGCCAGCCACTGCGTGATGAGCGGCCCCGCTACTGAGCGAGTAGAGGCCAGCGCCCTGCAGGAGATTGTCTTCACCGACAGTATCCCATACACCAAGCAGAGCACAAAGGTAAAGCAGCTTTCAATAGCCGACCTCATTGCCGAGACCATCCGCCGCGTTGAGAACAACGAGTCGATAAGCAATCAGTACCTGATATAGTTTCTCGGTGATTTTACGATACGGAAAGCGGGGCCAAATAGGGGTCCCGCTTTTTTAGTTCAGATGCTTCCGATTTATCGCGAAGGGCGGGACAAATTTTTGCGGGAGGCGGGTTCCGTAAAATTTGTACCCGGGTTCCGCAAAATTTATACCCGGGTTAAGCAAAATTTCTCGACTTATTCGCGTTTTGTCCTTCCCTGGAAAAAGTTGAATGATTTTTGCATTTTTGCATTTTTGCACTTTGCAGTTTTTGCATTTTGCACTTTGCACTTTTGAATATCGTGAATTGGAACAAAGTCCGATTGCGCGTTTGAATGCAGAGCTCAAAAATAATGCCATTGAATCTATTATTCGTCCAATCTAATCCGATAATTCGAGAAAATTTACTATCTTTGCATTGATTTAGCGTTATAGTCGCGGAGCGTTGACTCCATAAACTACGCTTTAGGACGATTAGAGAATATGCTGTAACTAAACAAATAACGAAAGATGAAGGTCTTATTGATTAACGGTAGCCCCCGTAGTAAAGGCAATACATTCCTTGCGCTAAGTGAAGCCGCAAAGACATTGGAGAAGAATGGTATCGAGACAGAGATTGTGCAAATTGGCGTGAAGCCTGTCCGCGGCTGTATTGCATGCGGTCAGTGTAAAGTGAAACAACTCGGCCGATGCGTTTTCGACGATGATATTTGCAACAGAGTATCCGATAAACTAGACGATGCTGACGGTCTCATCGTTGGCTCGCCTGTGTATTACGGGCAGCCCAATGGGTCCGTTCTCTCTCTGATTCAGCGACTGTTCTTCTCGGCAGGCGAGAAGGTTCAGAACAAACCTGCTGCCGCTGTATGCGTATGCCGTCGAGGAGGTGCAACAGCCGCTTTCCAGACGATGAACATGCCGTTTCAGATGATGAACATGCCCGTTGTGACGTCTCAGTATTGGAACATTGTTTATGGCCGGGAAGAGGGACAGGCCGCACTTGATACGGAAGGTATGCAGACCATGAGGACTATGGCAAACAATATGGCCTGGTTGCTGAAAAAGATTCATTCCGGCGAAACGCTTGATTATCCGGAGCGTGAACCCTGGGAACCGATGCACTTCATAAGATAA
>JAILKU010000104.1 GCA_024693505.1 Bacteroidaceae bacterium
CAGTGGCCTTACCTCCATCATTATTCCAAACAGTGTCACGTCAATAGGCAGTTCTGCATTCTACGGGTGTACTGGACTGACCTCTATTAACCTTCCAGAGCACCTAACCTCCATGGGTGAGTCAACATTCTCGGATTGCAGTGGCTTAACTTCTTTAACTATCCCCGAGGGCATAGTAACGATTGGAAGTTTTGTCTTCAATGGCTGTACTGGCTTAGCCTCAGTGACTATCCCCGAGGGCGTAACTACTATCGGTTCTTATGCATTCTGTGGCTGTACAGGTTTAACTGACCTCACTCTTCCTGAGAGTGTAACCACTATCGGTGATTATGCTTTCCATTTCTGCTCCGGCTTAACCTCTATCACCGTCCCCAAAAGTGTGAACTCTATCGGTAATTCTGCTTTCTATAATTGCTCGGGGTTGACTACTGTCAACTTTGAAGGTAATGCGACGGTTCACGATTATGCCTTCTTTAATGCAACGAATCTGGCTACACTGACCCTACACGGTAATTACCTCTGCAATAAGGCCTTTGCCAACTGTTCTGAACTGACCGATGTATATAACTATGGCAACGAGAGCCATTTAGGCCATATTACAGCTGATACATTCGAAGGTTCCTATATTGAATATGCAACCTTGCATGTAGCTGCATACTTGCTTGCTGAGGCACAAGGCACGGCTCCGTGGAGTTCATTCGGTACCATCAGGACTTTTGAATCGTCAATTGATGAAATACCTGGCACACAGCTTTCCGGAGAGCATAAAGGTAATGCAGAGTTTACATCTAACCGTAACATATATGACCTGAATGGCCGTCGGGTGGAGAAGGCTCGCAAGGGTCTCTACATCATCAATGGACATAAGGTCGTGATTAAATAAGACTTGTCATATGAAGAAGATCTTCACGCTTCTCTTCCTATTCTTCCTTCCGACAATTTCCTTTTCGGAAGTTCCCATCGTCTATCCACCTATTGATAAGTTGCCCGGCCAGTCAGACCAGGTAGGAATCGGGGCAGACTATTTTCCCTCCATGCTGCATGCATTTATCTGGAGGAACTGGGGTATGGTGCCGGCGTCAAGACTTGCCGAAGTCATCGGAACTACAGAGAAAAATGTGCGCAAGATTGCTGTTTCGATGGGTCTGGAAGCCAGGCCTGAAGTTGACCCGATATGGACCTCTTCAAAGGGTTACATCACTTTGTTGCGACGCAACTGGCACATCCTTCCCTACGAGCAGATTCTCATCCTCTTGGACATGACACAAGAGCAGCTTGAGTGGAACCTCTTCGAGGATGACTTCCTGTTTGTCAAACTGGGAAACAAGAAGCCCAAATGCGAGCGTTTGATCTATCAGGAACCGACCAAGGAGATGAACAAGCGAGCCAAGGAGATTGCCCGGCTGGTACGCAGCAATAAGCCCGACAAGGTGGTTCCGAGATTCGACTTTTACGCTCAGATGCCTGTTTTCCAGACGACGGAACAAGCAAAGAGAGCCGATGCCGGTCAGGACTGTCTGCGGATGGTTTTCTCGTACAATGCCGTATATGGCGATCCGCTCATGGATGCCGAGCAGTCTTCATACCCAGACGAACTTCTCTCCAGGCTTTCCGCCATGGGCGTCAATGCGGTGTGGGTCCACTCCGTGCTCAGGATGCTGGTGGCTCCGGAAGGTCCTTTCCCTGGTGACGAGAATTACAAGGAAAGACTCGCAAACCTGAACACTTTGGTAAAGAGGGCCGCGAAATACGGCATCAGGGTTATGATGTACGTCAACGAGCCACGGGCTATGCCGAAGAATTGGTTTGACTCAGAGGAAAGACAAAGCCTTGCAGGTATTTCAGAACAGAACCTACGCACCCTGTGCACCTCCGACCCGCGGGTCAGGAAATGGCTATCAGGTTCGTTCGAGAAAGTCTTCAAGGCGGTTCCCGGCCTGGGGGGTGTCTTCATCATTTCCATGTCGGAGAACCTTACCAACTGTGCATCTCATTTTCATGCAGACAGTTGCCCCAGATGTTCCATAAGGCCTCATGACGAACTCTTGGCCGAAGTCAATAATACCATTGCGGACGGCGTTCTCAGAGGGAACCCCGATGCCAGGGTTTTGGTATGGGACTGGGGATGGAGGGATGAGTATGCCGAACGGATCATCAACCGTTTGGATAAGCGATGCACCCTACTTTCCGTCAGCGAATGGTCGCAGCCAATTGAAAGGGGCGGTGTAGCCTCCAAGGTCGGTGAATACTCCATTTCGTCCGTCGGCCCGGGGCCCAGAGCCCTTGAGCACTGGCGATATGCCCAGGCTGCAGGTCTTCAGACAGCTGCTAAGGTGATGGTAAACGCCACATGGGAGGTCAGCTCCATTCCGGTAATTCCGGCAATAGACCTGATAGCCTCTCATGCACGCAACCTGAGTCAGGCAGGAGTTAAGGACGTGGTGATGACGTGGAGCGTAGGTGGCTACCCCTCCGTTAACTATACCGTATTCCAGAAGATGCTCGCTGACCCGTCTGCCAACCTTGCCCAGATAGCCAAGGACTGTTATGGAGAAAGTGCAGGACCCTCAGTCTGTCAGGCCTGGAGAGAATTTTCAGACGGTTTTGCTGAATATCCATACCACATAAATACGCTCTATAAGGGTCCCCAGCATGTAGGACCCGCCAACTTGTTCTATCCGAAACCTACAGGATGGAAAGCCACTATGGTAGGGTTCCCCTATGACGACCTCAATTCATGGAGGAGTATTTATCCCGCTGATATCTATATCTCGCAGAACCAAAGGGTGGCCGACGGCTTTGAACGCGGAGCGGAGATACTGAAGCAAGCCATAGCACGGGAAACCGACTCCTCCATCAGGAAGATGCTGGAAACTGACTTGAGACGTGCTAAGGGATTCAAATGTATCTTCAAGTCTATAGTCAACCAGTCCACATTTGTCCAATGCCGCGACAATGGGGATTCGGACGGTATGGGGGCAGCTGTTGAGAGTGAGATTGCCAACGTACGGGAATTTATCCCTTTGTGCGACGAAGACCCCACCTTTGGCTTCGAATCCTCGAACCATTATTTCTTCGTTCGTCAGGACCTGTTGGAGAAACTCATCAACCTGGAGTATCTCCGCAAGTAACCTCCTTCCGCCCGACATAGATAAGAGTTGCGTTTTTTCTTTGCTATGTGCCCGCTTATTCGTATATTGAGACCTACCAGAGGTCCATGGACAGGGTCAAGGAACAAGGTTCGGGGTCCTTTTCGCTCCACATAGAAAAAAAAATGCTGATTTCCTTTGCTATGTGCTCACTTATTCGTAACTTTGCACCCGCAAAACTGAAAAAGTGACCATTACACAGTATAGTTACCAGCTATATTCAACGTATAAAAACAAAGTAAAAAGAAGAAAGATATGAAACAAGGTATTCATCCCGAGAACTATCGTCCCGTTGTGTTCAAGGATATGAGCAATGGTGACATGTTCCTGAGCCGTTCCACTTGCAAGGCCACTGAGACAGTGGAATTCGAGGGCGAGACTTATCCCGTAGTAAAGCTGGAGATCAGCAGCACCTCTCACCCCTTCTATACTGGTAAGAGCAAGCTGGTGGACACCGCAGGTCGCGTGGACAAGTTCATGAGCCGCTACGCCCGCACGAAGAAGTAAAGCACTGCCTACGCCTAAGCGAAGCGAAGAACGTGCCAAAACAAGCACAGAGGCCCCTCTTCTATTCCGGAAGAGGGGTTTCTTTTTTCCTTATTATTCTACGCGCACACGCGAGATACTATCCTCTACCATCCTACCCGACCCTATGAAAAGACTCCTTCTGCTGTTAATCCCCACCTTGCTTCTTGCTGCCTGCGGCGGTGATGATCTGCCCACGCCTACGCCCTCCAAGGAAAAGCAGGACAACGCGAACGCCAACACGGTCTCCACGCTCTACTCCTCGCGCCTTGAGGTTCCCCACCTGACGGGAGGCACCAGTCTGTTCCTTGTAAAGACGGTTCCTGACTTCGGTGTCAACTACTGCGCCGAGTTCGACTGCACTAAGCGTGCCACGCGATGGATTGCATACCGATGGGATATAGACAACACCGTGGACAACAACGTGGGCCGCACCGAGGAATGGGCCGAGGATATGCAGATTCCGGCAGAGTACCGCGTCACGCTGGAGCAGCACCGCAGCAACGGTTATGACCGTGGACACATGTTGGCCAGCGAGGACCGGCAGAACTCTAAGGAGGCTAACCGACAGACCTTCCTGATGACGAACATGCACCCGCAGTACCACGACTTCAACGGCACGAACAGGGGAAAGGAATTCGTATGGTATAACCTGGAGAATCGTGTACGCAGGTTCTACAACAGCTGGACGCGCAAGGCGAACGCACAGGACACCATCTACGCCGTGAAGGGGGGTACCATAGACCTGCCCTCGCAGATACTCGAGGTAACGCCAAAGGGACTCATCGTGCCGAGGTACTTCTTCATGGCCTTCCTTTATAAGAACCAGCAGACCTCTCAGGGCGGCTACAAGGCCATCGCCTTCTGGGTGGAACATACGAACGGTACGGATACCACGACAGGCAATGCCCTCAGTAAGTACATCGTCAGCATCGACGAACTGGAACGACTGACGGGCATAGATTTCTTCTGCAACCTGCCCGACGACATCGAGAACGTAGTAGAGACCAATGCCGTTCCCGCGGCATGGGGATTCTGAGACCACGATAAAAGTAACTGAACATTATTCCAAATAGCTATGAAACACTACTCTTTTTACCTCTTTGCAGCCATTGCCTTTTGCGCAACGGCGTCTTGCACGAACAACAAACTTGTATCCCTTACCCGAGTGGATCCGTTTGAGAAGCTTCTGCCCGACACGCTCTCCGCCCTCCCCTATTCCGAGACCGAAGAAGTTGCGGCCGGTGAAAATGCCGTGTTCCAGTTCGCCTTGTGCGGAACTGAGGACCTTACCGACGTAAGCCTGTCCTCCGATGCCTTTTCCGATGGCAAAGGCCATTCGCTGGATGCCGTCAGGACGGGCTTCGTGGATTACGTCCACGTGGGGCTTCCCATGCAGGAACCTGCCAAGGACATCCTCAAATCTCCTTCAGGACTATTCCCCGATCCGATTGTTGATGACGGCCTTGCCCGCGACATCCCTGCCGGAAAGACGCAGCCCGTATGGGTCAGCGTCAGCGTTCCTGCCGATGCAGCTCCGGGCCTCTATACGGGAACCATCCGGATAAAGGGAAAGGGATTCTCGAAGAAGGAGAAGGTCAGCATCAAGGTCTATCCTGTTGTCCTGGAGGAACCCGACCTTTGGGTCACCAATTGGTTCAAGTATAGCGAGCAGGGTGCGCAGCAGTTCGACTCGACTGCCACCATGTATTCCGACCGTTACTGGGACTACATCCGCGAGGTGGCCGCCTGGATGAAGGAGTGCCACCAGAACATGGTGCTGATTCCGCTTACCAGCATAAAAGCCGACAAGGGCAGCGACGGCTGGACGTTCGACTTCTCACACTTCGACCAGATGGTCAATACCTTCATGGAGTGCGGCGTGCTGAAACGTATCGAGGGCGGACACCTCGGGGGACGCATCGGAGGATGGGAAAGCACGTTCGGCGTAAGGGTACCCGGCGAGGGGAAGATGCTGCCCATAGAGGACAAGAAGACGCAGGATTATCTGCGTCAGTTCGTCCCCGTCCTAGCCGCTCATCTGCGTGAAAAGGGATGGGACAAGATCTACTACCAGCACATCGCCGACGAGCCCATACCCGGCAGCAATGCCGCATCCTATCTGGCCATAGGCCGTCTCTTCAAGGAACTGGCACCTGATATTCCGACCATCGAAGCCTGCCATACCAACGACTTGGCCGACTTCCTCGACATCTGGGTACCGCAGCTGAACTTCTATTCCGACAACTACGACTTCTACCAGGAACGACAGAAGGCAGGAGACGAAGTATGGTTCTACACCTGTGTCTTCCCGCAGGGCGAGTTTGCCAACCGCTTCATCGAGCAACCCTTGCTGAAGACACGCCTCCTCCACTGGCTCAACTTCCGCTACGGCGCCACGGGCTACCTCCATTGGGGCTTTAATCAATGGCGGGGAAACAGCGACCTCTGGGATGAGACAGCAGTCCGTCAGGAGGGCGGACTCGTGCTGCCCGGCGGCGACTGCTGGATAATCTATCCCCGCCAGGGACGGCTCTACGGCTCCATCCGCCTGGAAGCCATGCGCGACGGCATTGCCGACTACACCCTGCTCCAGATGCTGGCCCGCAAGGACAAGGCACGTGCCGAAGAGCTGTGCCAGCAGGTTATACGCGACTGGAAGTCGTATGATATGTCCACAAGCCACTTCCGCCAGATACGGCACGCCATCCTAGAAGCACTTGCCAAATGAAGATACTGCCGATTATCCTGCTTCTGGCCTTCTCCCTTTCCGGAAGGGCGCAGAAGCAGATCTACATCCCCGAAGACCTGCAGGGCATGGACCTGCAGAGCGATACCTCGCGCTGGAGCCTAAGGCGCAGCGTCCAGACCGACGACATCATCGTCATGTGGGAGCGTGGGTTCGGCGCCGATCCCGCCAATCCTCCCCGCCTGGAGGGTAAGCCCATGAGCTTCGACGTCGGGCAGCTCACCAGTCGTGTCCAGTCGTTCTACGATTTCTACCGCGACACGCTTCAGTTCCTCCAGCCCGGCTCCAATGCCGAGCGCTACAAGATGATGGTGATGGTGAACTACTCTCTCGAGGGCACAGCCTACGGCGGCACCTACGACAACCGCATCGGTGCCCTGTGGGTAGCCCCCAACCGCATTCAGGACCGCACGATGAACTGCATGGCCCACGAGCTGGGGCACTCCTTCCAACTGCAGATCCCTGCTGACGGCGCAGGCGAGGCATGGGGCGGCTCACCCTTCTACGAGATGACCAGCCAGTGGATGCTCTGGCAGGTGAACCCCAACTGGCTGCACGACGAGTACTACCACTTCGAGGCCTTCCGCAACCTGACGCACAAGGCCTACCTGCACATGGAGAACATCTACCATTCGCCCTACGTCATCCAATGGTGGAGCGACCTGCGCGGACGGACCTCCATAGCCCGGCTCTACCGCGAGGGACGGCGCGGCGAAGACCCCGTCATGACCTACAAACGGCTCTACGGCCTCAGTCAGGAACAGTTCTGCGACGAGATGTTCCGGGGCTATCAGCATCTGCTGAACTTCGACTTCCACCATGCCCGGCGCGAGACACGCCCCTATGCCTGCACCTTCTCGTCGGAAGTGGAGACGCTCTCCGACGGATGGCAGCAGCCCGTCAACGCCCCTGAGGCGTACGGATTCAATGCCATAAAGCTGGATGGGATGCTCGCCGGGGGCAGACAGCCCCGCAAATTGCGGCTTCAGTTCCAGGGCGAGCAGTTGCGCTACGGCTTCGTAGCCGTAACGGACAACGGGCAGCAAAGCGTCTATAGCCCCATCAATGCCGGCAAGTTCCGAGTGCCCAAGGGGACAACCCACCTCTACCTGCTCGTGATGGGCGCCCCCGACGAGCACGTACAACTGGCTAAACCAGGGAGGAAGCAGATGCAGAGCGAGCCCCCCACCTTCCCCTATCGCTTCAAGATAAAGCCTGTTTATTGACGTAGGCAAGGGGGTATCACGTACTATGGAAGATTTGCCTGGGACGGAGGCTAAAAACAACTACGGCGTAGGACGCCAAAAACAACGGCGTTCTTTTGGCAAAACATCGGTGTTGTTTGGGCAAAACAACGCCGTTGTTTTTAGCCATCTCCCCTTTCATCATTCCAAAAGCAAAATATAATGGAGAAAAGTTGCAAGATTCGGCAACTTTATATACTTTTGAACCCATGAAACGTGAAATACGGACATACGGCGGCTATTTCGAGGCATTCATGGAAACCTTGACTGAGAAAGAACAGGAGAAAGTGCTGTATGGACTGCTGTTGCTGAAGTCACAGGGTCGACTGCCCAAGAAATTCGTCTAACACATCCAAGACGGAATCTACGAACTGCGAACAGAATACAGTGGCAACATATACCGAGTCTTTTTCATATTCGACGAAGGAAGGATTGTCGTTCTGTTCAACGGTTTTCAAAAGAAGACACAAAAGACGCCACAAGGAGTAATAGAAAAAGCAATCAAAATAAAGGAAGCTTATTATGCAGACAAACAATCACAAAATCGTTGATTACGATGCCGTGCTTGATGAAAAGTTCGGCAAGGAAGGCACACCTGAGCGAGCGAGAGCCGAAGAGGCAGCCTACTCGTTTTACTCTGGGCAGATTCTACAGGATGCTCGCAAAGAAGCAAAGATGACGCAGGCAGAACTGGCTAAGCGTACGCAAACCACCAAATCATACATCTCGAAACTGGAAAATGGTGTTATCGTTCCCAGCGTCGGTGTATTCTATCGCATCATTGCCGCTTTGGGAATGAGGGTCGAAGTCGTGAAACCCGTCTATTAGTACCCATTCTTTTGAACGGATGGTCCACGTCCTTAATCTTAACTTGCCGAGTCTTTGTTGAGATTGTCTGAATCCCGTTACTGCACGGGCTGGAAGGCTTTGCCATCCCAGCGGAAGCGGAGTGAATGCACATAACGCTGTGCCACCTCCTTTTCTTTTTCGGCCAGTTCAGCGGTCTGCAGGGCGAGGGTCAGTATGGGTTCTCCTGCCTGGGCACTGACCTTCAGCAGCGGAAGGGCCTGCAGGCTTTGCCGGGCAAAGCGGGCATCCTGAGCCACGCTGTCGGGCACAGTTTGCCAGAAGTCCTCGATGCGAGGTTGCGGCAGGGCAACAGCCACGGGGTGCCATGACGTATCGAAGAAGCGGACGCGACTGTCCGCAGTAGGGCCAAGATAGGTATTGATGAGGCAGAACAGGCTGTCGCTCAACAGCCGCAGTTCGGCAGTGCTATGGGCCGAGACCTGCATGAGAAGATAGTCATCCGTCAGTTCCTTCAGCTCGCTGACGTCATCCATGCGGTTCTTCACGCGCGCCGTCATGTTATTCTCACGAAAGTCGATGCAGTCCAGCCGGTTGTTCTGGGTCAGCAGGGGGAATATGCTGTCAGGGGCCGAAGCAAAGAGGTCCTTCACACGCACCTGGGCCTGAACCAGGAAGGACAGCGGAAATATCACAAGAAAAGGAATTAAACGTCTCATCATATCATTATGAATTATGAATTGTGAATTATGAATTATTCCCAAGCCACAGGAATACCATACCCAGCAGGACAAGCGCCAGGTCGATGGCCTTACTGCGCAGGTTACGCTCATGGAAGAGCCAGGCCCCAATCAGGAAACTGACCACCACACTGCTTCGCCGCACCATGCTGACGATGCTGACCATAGCCCCGTCTAGCGAGAGGGCGTAGAAATAGACAAAGTCGGCTACAGTGAGGAACAGGGAGACAAGCAGGATGGGCAAGAGGCCCTTGCGGGTGAGCCCCTCACGGGAAACGGTCTGGCGGCTAAACCATAGGACAATGCCCATAAGCAGGCACTGGTAGAAGTTATAATAGCTCTGCACCACCATACGGTTCAGCCCCACCCCGCCTGCCTTGGGTGCAGCCATCAGGTATTTGTCGTATAGCCCGCTCAGGGCACCCAGCACTGCAGACATCACCACACAGGCCACCCAGCGGTTGTGCCGGAAGTCGATGCCCTCGCGCCGACCGCTGCGGCTGAGCAGGTAGAAGCTCACTATGGCAAGCAACACACCCACCCACTGGTAGAGATTCAACCGTTCACCAAAGAAAAGCATAGCCCCCAAAAGCACCATCACGGGCCGCGTAGCATTTATGGGGCCTACGAGCGTCAGGGGCAGGTACTTCATGCCGTAGTAGCCCAAAATCCAACTGCTCAGCACAATAAGACTCTTCAGCACCACATAGCGCTGCACCGCCCAACCCTGCGCCGGCACGTAGAACAGACTGCCCTCGCCAATCCATCCCAAAGCCGAGCCCAGCACGGGAACCAGGAAGATGAGACTGCAGAAGAACGTGTTCAGGAAGAGCACGGGCACAACGGCATGCGACCTGAGCGCCTGCTTCTTGCAGACATCATAGCAACCCAGCAGGGCAGCGGAAAGAAAGGCAAAGGCTAACCACATCGGAGAAAAGATTCAATAATCAATTCAAAATTTATAAATTCAAAATTCAAAATGTGTTCATGGGGAACGGATACTTGATATCTACAAGGTACAAGCCATGAGCCGGCACGCTCTCACCGGCCTGGCAACGGTCCTTCCTTTCTATGACGCGGCAGAACGCCTCGAGTGTCATCCTGCCACGCCCCACCTCGACCAGCGTCCCGACCACAGCCCTCACCATATTGCGAAGGAAGCGGTTGGCCGTAATGGTGAAGCGCCACTGGCCTGGCGACAGCTCGTCCCATCGGGCCTCCGTCACCGTGCAGTCATTCGTCTTCGTGTCGGTATGCAGTTTGCTGAAGCTGGTAAAGTCACGATAACTGAGAAGCAACTGCGCCGCCCGGTTCATAGCCTCGAAGTCCAAAGGACCGTACATCTGCCAGCTGCGCCCCTGGAGGAAGGGATCTTTATGGAGGTGCAGATAATAATGGTAGGTGCGGCTCACGGCACTGAAACGGGCATGCATATCGTCGGCAACAAGCTCCACACCCTGCACGGCAATGTCTCGCGGCAACAGTTTGTTCAGCTTATAGGCTAACTGGGCTCCGTCCAACGGCTCCGTCCAATCGAAGTGAGCCACCATCCGGCGAGCATGCACACCCGTATCCGTGCGGCCTGCTCCCACCACCTCAACATCCTGACGCAGCAGGGTGGAAAGGGCATGCTGCAGCGTCTCCTGTACCGAAGGGGCATTGGGCTGAATCTGCCAGCCATGATAGGCTGTACCGTCGTATGAAAGCGTGATAAAGTACCTCATTGCTTCCTTTTTGAGTTTGCAAAGATAGCGAAAACCAAGAGAGGAACAAAATAATTGTCAATTATCAATTATTAATATCAATTATTTTATATCTTTGCAACCGAAACAAACATAATACAGAACTGTTATGAGAATCAGATCAGCTTTATTCAGTTTTCCGCTCCTAGTACTGAATCTTAGTACAAACATCTTTGTATCCCCATTGGGCAACGATGCAGCAGACGGCTCAAAGGAACGGCCTGTAAAGAGTTTCCATCGGGCGCAGGAACTGGCAAGGGCATATCCGGGCCATGCTGATGTTCTTTTCGAGGACGGCATATACTATCTGATTAAGCCCATCACCATGGATGCTCGGGATAATCATTGTACCTATCGGGCCATCCATCAGGGCAAGGCCGTCATAAGCGGCGGATGTCGGCTCGACGTGGTATGGAAGAAGCGGAAGGATGGAATCTGGAAAGCGCAATACCAGTCATCCATGCCCAAACAAAGTGCACCAATAAAACCCGATATGCTCTTCATCAACGGTCAGGCGAAGCGGATGGCCAGGTATCCGAACCTGAGAAAGGACAGACCATCGCCCATCTACGGATGTTTTGACTTCAGCGAACAAGGCAGCACAACAGCTGAGAATCCTCTTGACTCGGCTCGCGTGATGAGTTGGGCCAATCCCAAGGGTGCTTATCTGCATGGTCTGCACAACTATCAGTGGGGCGACATGCACTGGGTGGTCAGTGAACGAGACGGGACGATGCTCATCAGCGAGGGAGGCTGGCAGAACAACCGACCGGCCCCGATTCATCCGGTGTTCCGTTATATCGAGAACATCAGAGAGGAACTTGACGAGCCTGGTGAGTGGTACTATGACGTACACGACAGAGAACTCTTGTATATCCCCGAGGAGGGAGAGGACATGAAGAGGGCTCTGGTGGAGACTCCTCTTTTCTCGAGCATTATTAATATAAGAGGGACGCGAGAGAGCATGGCAAGGGATATCCGTCTGAGCGGCTTCACGTTCAGACATACGCGCAGGATGTTCATGGAGAACAAGGACCGTCTGAACCGGAGCGACTGGACCATCTGGCGAGGCGGCACGATAAGCCTGGAGAATGCCGAGGACTGCGTCATCGAGGACTGCGACTTCGACCAGGTCGGCAGCAACGCTGTATTCTGCAATAACTACAACAGCGACCACCTCTTCCGCGGTCTTTATATCTTCGAGGCTGGTGCGAACGGCGTGTGCTTCGTGGGCGATACGGCCTGTGTGCGTAACGCGCTCTTCGACTATAACGATAAGGGAACCGACTGCACGGACTTCACACTCGGTCCTAAGTCGGACAACTACCCACGCCACTGTCGTGTGGAGGAATGTCTGATTGTACACACGGGCAGGACGGAGAAGCAGACCGCCGGAGTGCAGATTTCCATGTCGCAGGGTATCACCGTGAGCCATTGCTCCATCTATGATATGCCGCGCGCCGGAATCAATATCAGCGAGGGTTGCTTCGGAGGCCACGTCATAGAGCACTGCGACGTATTCAACACGGTTCTGGAGACGGGCGACAATGGTAGTTTCAACTCCTGGGGCAGAGACCGCTACTGGAATGCAAACCTGGACGAGAGTCAGGCCAACGTACAGGCTCATCCCGGCAGGGAGAACCTGGATATGCTGGAGCGGAACGTCCTGAACCATAACCGTTGGAGATGCGACCACGGCTTTGACGTGGATCTGGACGACGGTTCCTCAAACTATCTGATCACGAACAACCTGCTGCTCAGTACAGGCCTGAAACTACGCGAAGGCTACCACAGGAAGGTGATTAACAACGTCATCGTACCAGGTACGGTCAACTTACATGTGTGGTACGACCGGAGCGACGACGTCATCATGCACAACATAGTGTGCCAACCCTATAAGACAATCGGAATGGACTGGGCTAAGCATCAGACACCCAAATGGGGCGAGTGCATTGACCGTAATTTCCATGCCTATATTCCGAATGAAGCAGAGGCCTATCTGGAGCATGGCTGCGACTCCAATTCAGTCTATGGCGCAGCTCATTTCATTGCTCCCGAGAAGGGTGACTTCAGGGTTGCTGACGACTCGAAAGCCCTTCAGACCGGCTTCAAGAACTTTAGTATGGACGACTTCGGCGTACAGATCCCGCGTCTGAAAGCTATTGCCCGTGTGCCCGAATTCCCTAAGCCCGTCGAACCGGAGGAAAAGGAGGAACCGATACAGAGCGAGGTGCAGCGTATCGAGATTGATGGCGTAAGATACACTTTCGTCACAGGCCAGGGCATGTCTGCCTACGGCCAGGAGTTCTCCACAAAGGGATTTGCCGTGAGTGTACTGACTAAAAATCCGCTTTCATCCCATGGTGTGAAGCACGGAGACCTTCTCATCCGCATCAACGGCGTGGAACTGGTGGATATAACCACCCTGCAGCTCATGCTGAAAGCGGAGATAAAGGAGATAGAACTGGTCCGCGACTTCAAGCGCCGGGTCATTTCCTGACTTCAAAAATTTCGCAGTTTCCGGGACTCAGGATATGCAGCTGGTCATAGCAGCGGGCCGGAGCCAAAGTGCCGTCGGTACGGACTAACTGTACGTTGTCGTCAGTCTCTACGCGTACATGCCACTCACGGGTGTACGTGGTATTGAGTAGCATAACGAAATTGCGCCCGCCATTGCTTATCTCGGAGACAAGTCCGCTGCCTTTCTGGTTCTGAAGCGTCAGGAAGTGAAGAGGCAACTGTTCGAGTGGGTGTGTACCTATCGGGATAGTATCGGCCAAATGGCTGACACGCTCCACCTGGCCGCCGGCCCATACGAAAGCGCGTTGCTGTATCTCCTGATTCAACTCGCGCACAAGTTCATACAGATGGGTACGATGACCGTTCCTCGTCATGGGAGCAAAGCCTGAATGGGGACACCAGTATGTGAAGTACTGCAGGAGCTGGGCGCCATAGGCCAGATCGCTATACATCTGCAGTCGAAGCTGTTCTATCGTGGGCATAGGGAAACGCACGTGGTCCTTGCTCTCTTTAGGCGTTGGCGTAGAAAGAGCAAAAGCCCACAGAGGCACTCCAGAGCGACGGGCCTCGGCCGAGACTAGTTCCAGGTTGAGATACCATGTGGGGCCAAGAGCCTCGACCCCGTCGATGATATTGATGGGATAGTGGTCGAAGGAAATCTGTGGGAGGCCAATCCTCTCGGAAAAGGCACGTAAAGAAGCCTCATACTCCGGGCCGTAACCCGGAAGAAGGTTGAGGTAACACGGATGTTTCGGGTCCACGGCATTGATGCGACGGCCCCAGTCGCCCAAATCCTGCATCTCATCAGTCTTCGGTTCGTCACGCAGGAAGTACATCCCCAGCCCAGGGTGCTTCATCACGCGTCGAACTGTTTTCTCGGGTTCCGTCTTCAGTTCAGGACACATGAACACAGACTTCATCCCCACCTTGGCGCACAGGTCAAGCGCCTGGATGGCATCCTCGTATTTATAAATATGCGAAAAGGAATAGTCGAAACCAGCCTCACGCATCTCACGATAATGTTCTAACGTAGCATGCTCTCCAGGTGGAATACTATACCAGCCCAAAATGGGAATGTGGGGAACAGACGCCCTTTTTCTGCGTGCCTGAGTGACTGTAAAAGTCAACAGGCATAGGATTAACAAGATAAATAGTTTCTTCAAACACTTCATTTTACTTCAAATACTTCACAGTTACCAGGACTCAGAATGAAAAGCGGGCCATAGCGGGAAGCCGGAACGGAGGATGCATCCTGACGGATAAGCTCTACGCGCTCGTCGGTCTCCACGTTCACTTGCCACGGCTCCGTAGGGCTGGTATTCAGCAGCATCACGAAACTGCGGCCTCCATTACGAATTTGAGACACCAGTCCTCGCCCCTGTTCGCTCTTCAGCAGCCTGAAATGGGCGGGCAGCTGCTCCAAGGCCGTTGTACCCACCGGCAGGGAATCGCCCAGGTGCCGTACCTGCTCCACCTGGCAACCGGCCCATACGAAGGCGCGGCGCTGAATCTCCTGGTTCATCTGGCGCACCAGTTCATAGACGGAGCTGAGACGACCGTTCCGCAGGAGAGGCCCCTGGCGGTAGTTCATGTCGCGTGGAAGGGGTGTATAGTAGGTGAAATACTGCAGCAGCTGCGCACCATAGGCTAAATTACTGTACATCTGGATGCGCAGGTATTCTGTAGTGGGGATAGGATAGTTCGGAGTAGGCTGATAGAACTTTTCCAGTCCCCAGTTCGTATGGGCGCTCGAGAGGGCGAAGGCCCAGAAGGGAACGCCTACGCGGCGCGCCTCGGCAGATACCAGTTCCAGATTCTGGTACCAGGTGGGGCAGAGGAAGATACAGCCCTCGCTTTCCAATATGGGGTAATTGTCGAAGGAAATCTGGGGAAGGGCGACCTTCTCCGTAAACAGGCGCAGGTGCTCGGCATACGCCTCGGGAGTGAAGCAGTAACTGGGCAACAAATTCATATAGCAGGGATGGGCCTTATCCACACTCTCTATACGGCGCGCCCAGGCTCCTATCTCGTCCAGTGCATCATTCCCAGGTTCGTCGCGCAGGTAATACATACCCAGCCCGGGATGGTCCTTCACCCGTGCCACGGTCTTCTCTGGCTCCTTGGACAACTCGGGGCACATGAACACCATCTTCACGCCAACATTGGCCGCAAGGTCCATGGTATGAATGGCTTCGTTCAGGCTGTTGGTCCAGGAAAGGGAATAGTCGAAGCCCGCATCGCGCAGCTCTTGGTAATGTTCCAAGGTGGCAAACTCGCCTGGCGGGATGCTGGTCCAGGCCAGGATGGGGATGTGTGCAACGTTCTCTTTCTTCTTACGTGCCTGAACGCCGGAGAGGGCTATCAGGCCACAAATCAACAAAAAGATTGTTTTCTTCATCGCATTTATCTTATTTCAAAGATTTCGCAGTTTCCGGGACTCAGGATGAAAAGCGGGTCATAGCGGGTGACGGGTGCAGAAGTTGCATCCTGTCGGATAAGTACCACGTTCTCATCGGTCTCCACGTTGACATGCCAACGCTGCACAGGACTTGTATTTACCAGCATCACGAAGTGTCGTCCACCATTCGTAATGACGGAGACAAGTCCCTGTCCCGAAACATTCTCTATCTTTCGGAAATGTGCAGGCAAGGTAGCAAGGGGCTTCGTACCCTGCGGCACAGAATCAGCAACGTGGCAGACAGACTCTACCGAACAGCCATCCCAGACAAAGGCACGACGCTGGATTTCCTCATTCATCTGACGCACCAACTCATAGACGGGGCTGCGATGCCCCTCGAGTGTAATGGGTGCCTCGTGAAAGTTCCACGTCTCTGTGCCTGGGTTCCAATAGGTGAAGTACTGCAGCAATTGGGCCCCGTATGCCAGGTTACTGTACATCTGAAGACGCAGATGGTCTATCGTAGGAATAGGATATGGGGTATGTGCGGTGGACAAGGCAAAAGCCCAAAAGGGTTTACCAACGCGAAGACATTCTGACCTTACGAGTTCCAGATTCTCATACCACCTGGGATTAATGAAGACCTCGCCGTTATTATCATTAATAGGATAGTGGTCAAAGGAAATCTGAGGCAAGTTTACTTTCTCTGTAAACAGGCGTAGGTGTTCCTCATAACCGTCTGGTGTAAAGACAAAGCTGGGCAAGAGATTTAAATAGCACGGATGGATGCTATCCACGCTCTCTATTCGTCGGGCCCATGCTCCTAGGCCCTCCATCGAATCATTGCCCGGTTCATCTCGCAGGAAATAGCCGCCCAGTCCAGGATGATTCATCACCTTCTGCACAGTCTCCTCAGGTTCCTTCTCAAGCTCCGGACAGGTAAAGATACTCTTCAAACCCACCTGGGCACAAAGGTCTAAGGCCTGAATAGCATCCTCATAATTATGAATATGTGCAAAGGAATAGTCAAACCCACAATCCTTCATCTCTTGGTAATGTTCCAGCGTGGCAGACGCTCCACCAGGAATACTATACCAGCCCAAAATGGGAATGTGGGGAACTTTCTCATCACTTTCAGACAAACCGCAAGCGATAAAGCCTAATATTACACCAGCCCAAACAAGGCCAAAACACATAATGCAAAATATCTTTTTCATGTCAGACTTAATAGATTTGTTTGCAAAGATAAGTGTTTTTTCATATTCTTGCAAACCTACAGCCGCATTTATTCCGTTTATAGCACAAAAAGTCTTCCATCTTATAGAATTCCCATTCTTCCCATCAACTCCCATTCCTCCCATCAACTCCTATTACCTCCCATCACCTCCCATCACAAACAGAAAAAGCCCCCCGGTCTCATGACCGGAGGGCTCCTCTTATCGGAAAAAACGGCGGCGACCTACTCTCCCACGGGTGTGCAGTACCATCGGCGCGGACGGGCTTAACTTCTCTGTTCGGAATGGGA
>JAILKU010000034.1 GCA_024693505.1 Bacteroidaceae bacterium
CAGGCCCTGCATCGTGCCTTCCATCAGGGCAACCACCTCCTTTTCGTCCGTCACTTCCTGTCCATAGACGTAGGCCACCGCCTCCAGGGGCTCCCTGCTGCTGCGGAACAGACTAAAGGTGAGGCCGATGGCCAGGACCGCTACGGCTGCGATGCCTATCCCTACCCGAGCCCAGAGCGGACGGGTGCGCCGTTCGGCCTGGCGTTCCAGCAGCAGCTGGTCGTAGAGGGCGCTCTCGTCCTCCGTCAGCCAGTCGCTTTCTGCCTGCGGGGGAGCCGCCTTCAGCATAGCCTTCAGGGCCAGGTCGTCGGCTGTCGGCTGCACCTCCGCCTCAAGTAGGCCGAGCAGTTGTTGCTCTTCCCGGGGCGAGGTCTCTCCCCTCAGATATTTGTCTTTGAGTCTTGTCTTCATATCTTTTCTATATTGAACCCTTGAACTTTTGAACTCTTGACCTTCGGTCGAGCCTGCTCTCGCTCGGGATAACCGATGCAAGCATCGTTCTCCTCTCGCTTACCCGCAGCCTTGAACCCTTTCACATCTTCCTTTTGATATATTCGTGCAGGCGCCTTCTGGCTTCCGACAACTTGGCGCTGACGCTGCGGGGCTTCATCCCTGTGAGCTTGGCCATCTGGTTGATGTCCATCTCGGGCGACTGCTTCAGCTGGAAGAGGCGGCGTTGCGATGGTGTGAGCTGTTCGATGGCTTCGGCCAGCAGATGCTCGCCTTCCTGCTCCTCAAGCGGGGTATCGGCCTGCGCGCTGTCGGCAGAGGCGCCCACGGCCTCCAGCGGAATCGTGGTTCGCAGCTTTTGTCGTCGCCATTGACTGACGCAGACGTTCTTGGCGATGCGGACTGCCAGGGCCTGCAGCGAGCCGTCCTCGGGCAGCGAGTCACGCAGCAGCCAGAGCCGCATCAGCGCCTCCTGGGCCACGTCCTCGGCCTCTTCCCCGTTGCGAAAGAAGGCAAAGCCTACTTGCCGGAGGATGGGCCGCAGACGCGAAACGTGGGTGTTGAAGTCCTGAACTGTCATCGTTTCTTTCTGTCCGTTCTGTCTATATAACGCATGAAAGGCAAAATGTTAACGGTGTGGAGGAAACTTTTTTTGACGAGAGCGGTATGGGCAGAAAAGAACACCGGCGCAGGAAGGCAAAAACAACGCCGTTGTTTGGGCAAAACATCGGTGTAGAAACGGCAAAACAACGGCGTTGTTTTCGGGGACCGAAGCCCTGGACTGTTGAACCTCCTGAACCCTTCTGTTTTTGCAAAACCCGCCTCCAGTAAAATTTATACCCGGGTCTGGCAAAAAACAAAGGCCTTTGCGCAAATTCTCAAAGGCCTTTCTGTTCGTTCTCACTTCCCTTTCTTCTGATATTCCTTCCGGGCTTTCTCCATCATCTTCTGGAACTCGGGCTCGGACTGCAGGCGGGCAAAGGTGATGCTGCCCACTACGCGACCCATATCCACATCGCTCTGATAGTGGAAGCCCACGATGACGCGGCTCTGCCCCAGCTCGTAGGCGGCCTTCATAATCTCCTCTGTATGAGCGGGGTCGAGGGCTACCAGCGCCATTCCCACCAGCCAGGAAGCATGAGTGTGGCCCGAGGGATAGCTCGAGAAGTCCTGTGGATTCTCATGCCTGGGCACACTTGTCGGCTCCTTGTACTGCTGATAGGGGCGAACGCGATGGAAGAAGGCCTTGGCGCTGGCTCCTGCCTGCTGCTCGGTCAGGTGCAGACGCGAGAAGAGGCGATAGAGATGGGGGTACTCCTGGGGCGTCAGGTCGCGGCCCACATAGGGCGAGAAGCGCTTCATGAAGTACTCGGCATTGATGCCTGCATCGGCAACGGCAAGCTGTCCGCGCTCCGTATCGCGAATCGACTTGCCCCATTGGTACTGCGTCCAGTCGTAGAAGAACTGGGCATCGGTCAGCTCAGGCGGGTTGGGGATAACCTTTTCCATCTTTGGAGCTTCGTCCTTGGTGTAGAATGGGGTGAACTTCTCATCCTTCACGCCCTGGGCGGAGAGGCCAAGCGAAAGCAGCGTCAGGGCTGCTGCAAAATACATCCTTTTCATAATTTATAAGTTATAATTCATAATTCACAATTCGTTATTCGTAATTCCTCTCCCCCTTAAGGGAGTCGGGAGGTCTCCTTACTCCTAATTCTCCTCCTTAAGAGGGTCGGGGAGTCTCCTTATTCATAACTGATGCGCGAAATTACAAAAAAATCTCGTCATAGGCGTCCTTTTCGGAAAAGTTTTTGTATATTTGCAGCATATTTAGTCTTTTACATGCAAAAACGTTCCGCTTTATGAAGAAGATTCTCCTGTCTGCCCTGGCCGCAGCCCTGTTGGGTGCCTGTCAGCCTTCGGCTCGTCCCGAGACGAGTTTCCGGGATATTCAATCCGAGTTCCGGGCTCCCTCGTCCGAGTACCGGCCCGCTCCGCTCTGGGTTTGGAATACCGACGTTACAGAAGCCGACATAGACCGGATGCTTGGCGAGCTGAAGGCGCAGGGCTTCGGCGGCGCCCTGGTGCATCCCAGGCCGGGACTGGTGACGGAATACCAGAGCGACGAATGGTTCCGCCTCTGGAAGTACAGTCTCGAGAAGGGGCGCCAGCTGGGCCTGCAGATCAATATCTACGACGAGAACTCCTATCCCAGCGGCTTCGGGGGAGGGCATGTGCCCGACCAGATGCCCGAGTCGTACAATCAGGGACAGGTGTTCATCGGCAAGAGGACCGGCGTAGCGCCGCTGCCCGACGACTGCTATATGTGCCTCGAGCGGAGGGGCGACGAGTTTCACGACATTACGGACCGCCTGACGGAGTATGAGGGGCGCGAGGGCGACTTCTACGTCTATCAGATCGGCTGTTACCAGCCTTCCAGCTGGACGGCCGGCTACCCCTATGTCGATCTGCTCGCAAAGGGCGTCACGGAGAAGTTCATCGAGGTGACGATGAGCGGCTATGAGAAAGCGCTCGGCAAGGAGCTGGGACGCTCCGTCACCCTCGTCTTCTCGGACGAACCCAATATTAGCACACCTATGGGCGGGCATTGCCGCTGGACCCCCGACCTGTTCGACTACTTCCAGAAGATGTGGGGCTACAGCCTGCGCGAGAAGTGGCCGCTGCTGGGCGAGGAGGTAGGCGACTGGCAGAAGGTGCGGCACGACTACAACGCCACCCTGCTGCGTATGTTCATCGACCGTTGGAGCAAGCCCTTCCACGACTATGCCGAGCGGCACAACATGAAGTGGACGGGCCACTACTGGGAGCACAGCTGGCCCGACCTCTCGCAGGGGCCCGATAATATGGCAATGTATGCCTGGCACCAGATGCCCGGCATCGATATGCTCTTCAACCAATACAACGATGAGGCTTGCCAGGCGCAGTTCGGCAATGTGCGGAGCGTAAAGGAGCTGCGCAGCGTAGCCAACCAGATAGGACAGCGGCGCACCCTGAGCGAGACTTACGGCGGCGGCGGATGGGACGAGCGCTTCGAGGACTTCAAGCGGCTGGGCGACTGGGAATATGCCCTGGGCGTGAATTTCATGAACCAGCACCTCTGCCACATGACCATTACCGGCGCCCGCAAGTTCGACTACCCGCCCGTCTTCACCTCCCTGTCGCCCTGGTTCAAGGAGTACGGCGTGCTGAACGACTACTTCGCCCGCCTTTCTGTTGTGCTCAGTCAGGGCGAGCAGCTCAACGACTGGCTCATCCTGGAACCCACCACAACCCTTTGGCTCTACTACACCAACGTGGCTGGCGGCGAACCGCTCTGGCGGACGGCAAATGCCTTCCAGCGCTTCGTCACCCGGCTGGAGAAGGACCAGATGGAGTACGACCTGGGATGCGAAGATATAATAAGGTACGCGGGCGAGGCGAAGAAGAACCGTTTCCGCGTAGGCAAGCGGGACTACGGAACGGTAGTGCTCCCGCCTGAGATGCAGAACCTGGAGTCGGCCACCTACGAGCTGCTCCTGCGCTTCGTGCAGAAGGGCGGTCGCCTGGTGTGCTTCTCCCGCCCCACAAAGATAGACGGGCAGGACGATGAACGGCTGGCCGAGCTGCTGGATGCGGGAAAGAATCCGGGTGTGATGTTCCTGACGGAGCCCGAGGAACTGCTGGCGCTCTACGGACAGGCGACCGAGGCCAAGGTGACGGTTCGGCAGGGGAAAGATGTCTATCACCAGCGGCGCCACTATCAGGACGGGCAACTGCTCTTCCTTGTGAACAGCAGTCTGCAGGACTCGGCGCAGGTGGACTTCTCCCTGCCCGGTCAGTATCTCTACCGGTTGGATGCGATGAAGGGCGACATCTCTGCCTGCCAGTCAAGCAACGTCACGCTTCAGCCGGCCGGCAGCGCCCTCTTCTTTGCCTCGGACCAGGAACTGCCCGAAGCCCTGGAACCCGCTCCGACCTACGGCACAACCCTGCGCATCCTGCAACCGCTGCACGAATTGGCGGTCGAACCGCTGCAGGAGAACGCACTCAACCTGGACTACTGCAACATCCGCGTCGGCGAGGCACAGACGCAGGGTCTTTTCTATAAGGATGCCAACAGCTGGCTCTGGGGCCAGTTTGGCATGCCCGATCCGTGGGAAGCGGCCGTACAGTTCCGTCAGGATATCGTGCAGCGCGATACGTTCAGCACGGGCGATATCTGGGTGGATTACCCCTTCTTCCTGGAGACTGGGGCTGAGACAGGCGGCCTGCAGGCTATCGTGGAAAGGCCCGATATTTGGGAGGTGCTCGTTAACGATTCGCTGCTCCGCAACTGGGAAGCCGACAAGCTGCTGGACAGCCGTTGCGGTGTCTTCAGCCTGGACGGCTTGGTGAACCAGGGACAGAACCGCCTGACCCTTCACCTCCAGAAGATGAGTATAATGGCCGAGCTGGGGCCTGTCATGCTGACTGGCCGCTTTACCCTCCGCCCTGCTGAGCGCGGCTTTACCCTGGCTCCCGTCTCTGCCCCGATGAAGCTGGGTAGCTGGGACAGTCAGGGCTATCCGATGTACGCCTGGGGCGTGGCCTACAATACCGAATACGAGATTGAGAAGGCCGAGGGACGCGCCTACCGGCTGCGGATGGGACGCTGGAACGGTTCGGTGGCTCAGGTCTTTGTGAACGGACAGAGGGCAGGAATCGTAATGGGACAGACCGACGAGCCGGACCTGACATCTCTGCTCCAGACAGGACGTAACACGGTCTCGGTGCGCATCATCGGAACGCTGAAGAACCTCTATGGTCCCCACAACAACAAGGAGAACGGCCTGATGGGGCCCGGTTCGTGGGCAGGTGCCGGTGAGCAGCGGCCCGGCAGCGCTTACCAGGTGATTCCCTATGGCCTGATGGAACCCTACGGAATTGTGGAAAAGACGGAATAGCGAGATTGGAATGAAGTCTGCTTCAATTATAAATTATCAGGTCGCAGCGCCTGAAGACAAAGTCAAACAATAAGGATTCAACGTATGAAGATAGGATTATTCAGTATCGGGTTAGATACATATTGGGGACAGTACGAAGGACTGCTGCCCCGACTGCTGCGCTACGAAGACGAGATAGCCGTCCGTTTGCAGGGCATGCAGGTCGAAGTGGTCAGAGGCGGAATGGTAGATAACGTAACTAATTCTCATGCCGCAGCCTCCCTTTTCCTGCAGCAGGAGGTGGAGCTTGTCTGCGTCTTCATCTCCACCTACGCCCTCTCTTCTACCGTGTTGCCTGTGGTGCAGCGGGTGGGCAAGCCCGTGCTGCTGCTGAACATCCAGCCCGTTCCGGCTATCGACTACGATTACCTGAACGGACTGGGCGACAGAGCGCTGATGACTGGCGAGTGGCTGGCTCACTGCCAGGCCTGCTCGGTACCCGAACTGGCCTGTGTGCTGAAGCGTGCCGGCCTCCGCTTCGATATCGTCACAGGTCATCTGGCCGACGAAGAGATGTGGCAGGAGCTGGCCGACTGGATGGATGCGGCTCGGACTGTGTCGGGTATGCGGGAGAACAGGATGGGCATCCTCGGGCACTACTATTGCGGTATGCTAGATGTCTATACCGATACGACTAAGCAGTCTGCCACCTTCGGCACGCATATCGAGCTGCTGGAGATGTGCGAGCTGAAGGCGCTGCGCGACGGGGTCTCGGAGCAGGAGCTGAAGGAGAAGCTGGACGAGTTCCACCGCGTTTTCCGCGTGGACAGGCAATGCGAAGAGGCCGAGCTGCGGAGGGCAGCCCTCACTTCTGTGGCGCTGGACAAGATGGTCGAGCAGCACGGACTGGGCAGTCTGGCCTATTACTACGAAGGTCAGCCCGGCAACGACTACGAAGACCTCATCACCTCTTTCATCGCCGGATGCACAATCCTGACGGGGCGCGGCATTCCCACCGCAGGGGAGTGCGAGGTGAAGAACGTGCAGGCCATGAAGCTGATGGCCCTGCTGGGCGCCGGCGGTTCCTTCTCGGAGCCGTACGCAATGGACTTCAAGGACGAGGTGGTGCTTTGGGGCCACGACGGACCGGGCCACCTGAATATGGCTCAGGACGGTGTCTCGCTGGTGCCGTTGCCTATCTTCCACGGCAAGCCCGGTCGCGGCCTGAGTATCGAGATGGCTGTGCGCCAGGGCAAAGTAACGCTCCTCTCCGTCTGCGAAGACCGGGAAGGCATCCACCTTCTGGTGGCAGAGGGCGAGTCAGTGGAGGGTCCGACGCTGCATATCGGCAATACGAACAGTCGCTATCGCTTCCCCCTTCCCGTCAAGGAGTTCATGCACCGCTGGGCGATGGGCGGTCCCTCTCACCACTGCGCAATCGGAGTGGGGCATGTGGCAGGGAAGATAGAGAAGGTGGGCCGCCTGCTCGGTCTGCCTGTGGTCAATGTAACGAAGTAGCATAGTCCATAGTTAAGAGTTCATTGTTCATTGCCCATTGTCCATTGTTCATTGTCCATTGTTTGAATAAAATTAGTATATGATGAGAAAGGAATTATTGGCTTTATGCCTGATATCCCTGCTGCCGGTCAGGGCACAGGAGATAGATGTAAATGCAACTGAGTCTTTTTCGCCGTACATCTTCGGCCATAATCTGGAGCACACCCGTTCGGCCGTGAATGGCGGACTGAGTGCGCAGATGCTGAAGAACAGGAAATTCGCAGGCAAGCCTCAGCCCAACCAGGGCATCTGCATGCACTGGAATCCTATCGGCGAAAGGGTGCTCTTCGTCAAAAGCGACGGCGAGGCTTACACGAAGCACATCTGTCTGCCCAATATGCATCGCGGAAACGAGCGGTCGGCTCAGGTGATTCAAAACCTAATAGAGGGTCAGACGGCAGGTATGAGTCAGGGCAACATAGCCTTGGAGGGCGGTCGCACCTACGAACTGCGTACCGTGACGCGCGTAAACAAGCCTGTCAGCCTGAAGGTGGAGCTGAGCAGTCTCTCGGGTAACGAGGTGTATGCTTCTCATGTCCTGTCGCTCGCACCTGCCGACGACTGGGTCACCAGCATCTTCGAGCTGACACCTTCAGCCACAGATGCCCGAGCTTGCATCCGGTACACCTTCACCGAACAGGCCGAACTGCTCTTCGGAGCCCTCTCCCTGATGCCGAAGGATAACTTCCACGGCATGCGGCGCGATGTAGTCGGGCTACTGAAGCAGATAGGCCCACGTCTCATTCGCTGGCCCGGCGGCAACTTCGCGGGCGAATACCGCTGGAAGGACGGGCTCCTGCCCTCCGATCAGCGCGCGCCCCTGCAGGCTTTCACCGAGATAGAGTCGCAGCCTCACAACGACGGTTACGACTACCATGAAATCAACACGGACGACTTCATCGCTTTGTGCAGGGAAATAGGTGCCGAGCCGATGGTGACGATCAATCTGGCCTGGCAGTCGGCCGAGGAGAGTGCCCAGTGGGTGGAGTACTGTAACGGAGCGGCTGACACCGAGTACGGCAAGCTGCGAGCCGAGCGCGGGCATCCGGAACCATATAACGTACATTTCTGGTCGTTGGGCAACGAAATGGGCTACGGACATATGGAGGGCCCCGACAACCCCAAGAGCTATACGGAGTACGCGCTTTGTCATGCTGACGCCATGCTTGCGGTCACCCCCTCGCTGGAGCTGTTTGCCTCCGGTCCCTATCCCAACGACGACTGGGTCGCGAATTCTGCTGCCGCTATGTCCGACAAGGTTAAATACATCTCCCTGCACCAGTACCTGCTGCCGCCCGGGGGCGTACACTACGCTTCGCCAGAAGCCGCCCGCAAGACATACGAGGGCACGGTGCAGAACGTCTTTGCAGTCAGGGAGCATGCACAGCGCATGCGCAGCAGTCTCGACAAGACGGGGAAGCAGCTGCACATAAGCTTCGACGAGTGGAACCAGTGGTATTCCTGGTATCGTCCGTCCTGCGTGAGCGAGGGCATCTTTACTGCCCGGGTGATTCATTTCATGCTCAATGAGAGCAACGCGATGGACATACCCGTGTTCTGCTACTTCCAGCCCGTGGGCGAGGGCGCCATCATCGTCACCCCCACCGGAAGCAGGCTGACGGCAAACGGACAGGTGTTCGCCCTGATGAAGGCTCACCAGGACGGACGGGTCTGTCGTGTGAGCGCGAATGACGATCTCTCCACCGCCGCGACGCTGAAAGACGGTGTGCTTAGCATTACCCTCATCAATGAGCGGTACAACGAGGCGCGCCCCTTCAGCTTTGCCTTGAAGGGAAAGGTCCAGGAAGCAGTCGTCTATACTTCCGACGATGTCCTGCCATTTAGCTATTTCAGTCCTTCGCCACTCGAAGTGAAAGTCGAACGGAAAGGCATCCGTACCGTCCTGCCGCCCCATAGCGTAGCCCTGCTCCGCATCAGGATGAAGTAACCGTCTGCCCGCAGCCCGGAAAGTGAAAGATTTTTTTGATAATTGACTTTTTTTATCTCAAAATTTGCGAAACATTCTGAAAAGATGTAAATTTGCGGTTCAAAGTTCAAGGTTGAGCTTCGCTCGACTCCCTTCGCGACTCGGCCAAATGAAATCGAGCTTTCAATGGCTCTCGCTGCTCCAGGAGTTCAAGGCTGCGATTAAGCGAGATGAGAACGATGCTTGCATCGGTTATCCCGAACCGAGGGAGCAGCGAGAGCAGAAGCATACTTGTATGCATTATGCCGAGTCGTGTCCGAGGAAGACAAAAAGTCAGCGAGAGCAGGCTCGACCGAAGGTCAAAGTTCAAAAATTTGCGAAACATGAAATATGAATAAGGTCATAACAGAAATCACCAACCTGGGCGAGAAGGACTGCTTCTATCTGGTGGAGCGTTACAAGGAAGAATTCTCGTATCCCCTTCACAAGCACGAGGAACTGGAACTGAACTTCGTGGCGCATTGCCGCGGGGCGCGCCGCATTGTGGGCGACTCGATGGAGGTGCTGGGGGAATACGACCTGTGCCTGGTGGGAGGCGGGTTGGAGCATGTCTGGGAGCAGCACGAGTGCCGCAGCTCCAAGATTCACGAGATAACCATCCAGTTCAGCCGGAACCTGCTGAGCGAGCAGTTCCTGGCAAAGAACCCCATGCGGCCCATCAATAAACTGATGGAAAACGCCAAGCTGGGTATTGCCTACGGCACGGATGCCATTATGCCCGTATATGCCAAGTTGGTGAGCCTGACCGAAGCACAGCCCGGATTCGGCAGCGTGCTGGCCTTTCTGGATCTGCTCCACGAGCTGAGTATGCAGGAGGACTATCATCTGCTGGCAAGCAAGAGCTTTTCCAGCGTGTCGAATACGCACGACAGCCGCAGGGTGCGCAGGGTGCAGGAATATATTGATCAGAATTTCCAGAAGGAGATCCGACTCAATGACCTGGCCAGCTTGGCTGGCATGACGCCTACGGCCTTTAGCCGCTTCTTCCACCTTCACACCCACAAGACAGTGTCGGACTACACGATAGACATCCGCCTGGGGCATGCCACCCGAATGCTTGTGGACAGCTCGCATAGCGTGGCAGAGATATGCTATGCCTGCGGATTCAACAATATCAGCAATTTCAATCGCATCTTCAAGAAGAAGAAGGGATGCTCGCCCACCATATTCCGCGAGAATTACCATAAAAGCAAAATTATTATTTAGGCTGATACTATTTTACCATTTTGCTTTCGTCAGATAACTTTTATTTGGAGGGTTGCAAGAGAAAAACCTATCTTTGCGTTGCCGAAAGCCTCCAAAAGGGTGTTTTATGGGCAAAAAACAGTAAAAACAATAAATAAATTATGCTTAATTAATTCAAAAAAGATCGCATGAAAAGACAGAAAATGCTTTTTGTTGCACTCCTGTTCCTGAGCCTTCAGGCCTTAGCACAGACACAGGTAAAGGGAGTTGTCTATGATGGAACAGACGGAAGTCCCATGATAGGCGTGAAGATCATGGTCACTGGTACAACTACCGGTACGATCACTGATTTCGATGGTAACTACACCATCAGAGTTCCTCAGGGCAAGACGCTTACCTATTCGATAGTAGGCTTCAAGCCCCAAACAATCGACCCCAAGGGCAGAACGACAATTGACGTCACCATGGAAGAGGAGAGTAAGATGCTGGAAGACGTGGTTGTGGTTGGTTACGGTACCATGAAGAAGAGTGACATCTCTGGTGCCAGTGTAACTATTGGCGAAGATGCCGTAAAGGGTAGTCTCATCACTTCTTTGGACCAGAGCTTCCAAGGCCGTGTAGCTGGTATTCAAGCTACCAACACAAGTGGTGCTCCTGGTTCATCCTCCAGTATTCGCGTACGTGGACAGGCTACAATTAATGCCAGTGCAGAACCTCTGTATGTCATCGATGGCGTTATCGTGCAAAGCGGCGGAAACTATGGTCAGAACAGCCAGTCAGGCGCAAGCTTTGGCTTGGGTGATGCTTTGGGTAATGGTAACATGAGTACCATTTCTCCCTTGGCAACCATAGATCCTTCAGACATTGTCAGCATGGAGATCCTGAAGGATGCCTCTGCAACTGCCATCTATGGTGCTCAGGGTGCAAACGGTGTCGTACTGATTACGACCAAGCACGGTAAGGCTGGCGAGGCCAAGTTCACCTACAATGGCAACTTTGCTGTAAACCGTCAGCAAAAGCGTTTGGATATGATGAACCTGCGCGAATATGCCGACTACTACAACAGCTTGGTTGACATGGGTGAGATCTACGAGAATAACCCTATGTTGGCTGATCCCAGCATTCTGGGCAAGGGAACCAACTGGCAGGATGCAGTTTTCCAGACCGCTCTCCAGCACAGCCATCAGGTGAGCGCGCAGGGTGGTACAGACAAGGTGCAGTACTATGCCAGCGGTTCGTACATGGACCAGGAGGGTACCATCATCGGCAGCAACTTCAACCGTTTCAGTTTCCGCACCAATCTGGATGCGCAGATGAAGAGCTGGCTGAAGTTCGGAATGACAGCAGCCTATAGTAACAGTAACGATGACCTGAAGCTGGCCGACTCAAACGAAGGTTTGATTTACTACTCCCTGACAACCCCTCCCAATATACCTATTTATAATGTGGACGGGAGCTACAGCAGCGTTAGTCAGGAAGGCTACACCAGCCCCAACCCCATTGCCATAGCTATGGAGGACGACATCCTGCTGAACCGCCAGAAGCTGAATGGTAACTTCTTCTTCGACGTGAATCCTTTCAAGTTCCTCACCTGGCATACCGAGCTGGGCTACGACTTCAACTGGAGCACGTCTAAGACCTATGAGCCCACCCTTACCTTAGGAACCTACAACCGCACTCAGAATTCTGCCTCGCAGAATAAGAGTGCCAGCAAGTTCTGGTCCCTGAAGAACTATCTGACCTGGAGCCAGCAATTCGACAAGCACAATGTGACGGGTATGGTTGGTCAGGAACTTTGGGAGAGCCGTTATGACTGGATGCAGATCAGTTCTACTGGCCTGCCTAGCGACGATGTTCACAGCCCAGCCTTGGGTGACTTGGATTCACAGAAGTTCAATAACGGTTTTGGCAGCAGCTCAATGGCCAGTTTCTTCACCCGCTGGACTTACAGCTACAACAATCGTTACAATGCCACTTATACTTACCGTTACGATGGCAGCTCCAACTTCGGTCCCAACAACCGTTGGGCCGGTTTCCATTCTGTGGCTGCCAGCTGGCGTTTCACAGAAGAAGAATTCATGAAGGACATCAATTGGCTGAGCAACGGTAAGCTGCGCCTCGGCTGGGGTCAGACAGGTAATAGTAACATTGGTGGCTACAGATGGGGTTCCGGCATCAGTAAGATGGAGAGCATCTTCGGTATCAGCTACCGTCCCAGCAATATCGCCAACCCGGATGTTAAATGGGAGACTCAGGAGCAGTGGAACATCGGTCTCGACCTGGGATTCTTCAAGGATCGTCTGAACTTCACCTTCGAATGGTACAACAAGGAAAGCCGCGATATGCTCATGCTCAAGCAGGTTCCCAGCTATATGGGTATCAACGAGAATACTAATGGTAGTATTCGTTTGGAAGCACCCTACGGTAACTTCGGTCATATCCGTAACCGTGGTGTGGAGTTCACCATCGATGCTCATCCTATCGTTGGCAAGTTTGAATGGGACCTGAACTTCAACATCTCCCACAACAAGAACACCCTGGTTTCCCTAAACGACGGCAGCGGCAACAAGAGCCTGATTGGTTGGGGACAATGGAACGATGTTGTAACCGAGAGCAAGGTGGGCGAGAGCCTCTACAGCTTCTATGGCTATAAGACAGACGGTATCTACACTTCGCTGGAGGATATCGTGAACAGCCCGAAGCCTCAGGCAGCTCCCTCAGACGGCGTTTACAAGCGTACCTCAACCGTTTGGGTGGGCGACATCAAGTACAAGGACATTAACGGCGACGGTGTCATCAACACAGACGACCGCACCAACATCGGCAGTCCCATGCCTAAGTTCACCTTCGGTCTGACCAACACATTCCGCTACAAGAACTTCGACCTGACCCTGTTCCTGAACGGCTCTGTAGGCAACAAAATCCTGAACTACAATGCCATCACGCTGACTCACATGTATAGCAGCTGGACAAACCAGACGAAGAATATCTCAGACCGTGCTGTGCTGGTTCCCATCGATCCCAACAAGGATTATAGCCAGGGCACCGTACTTCGTCCTGATGGTTCAGTCATCGAGAACTGGTATGACGATATCACAAATGTGAAGGTAAATAATCCTAATGCAGATCTTCCTCGTCCCAGCCTGTATGGAGACCCCAACGACAACGACCGTATCAGTGACCGCTATATCGAGGACGGTAGCTACTTGCGTGTGAAGAACATCTCATTGGGTTATACGTTCCCCAAGCGCCTGCTTGGCAAGGCAAAAATCGAGAGTTTGCGCCTGTACACCAATATCCAGAACCTGTGGACTATCACCGGTTACAGCGGTTACGATCCTGAGGTAGGTGTCAGCACCACTAGTGCTAACGTTTATGGTTTGGACAACGGGCGCTATCCCAGTCCCACCACCTATTCAGTTGGTGTTAACTTAACCTTCTAGAGCGTAGAACATTGATATCTAAAAGAAAAAAGCATATATTATGAAACTAAGATATATCAAATCAATAGCAGCCATAGCTCTGCTGACACTGGGAATAACTTCCTGCGAAGACTTCCTGGATCGTCCCAATGAGGATGGTTATAATACAGGTAATTATTATCAGACTGATGCACAGTGCTATGCCGGTGTCAACTACCTGTACAATGCACCTTGGTATGATTTCCAGCGCGGATACTTTTGTGTAGGTGAGGGTCTGAGTGGTAATTACCGTCAGGGTTCTATCTCGGCCAACTATACCAATTTCTCCGTGAATGGAACAGATGAGCAGCTGGCTACCATGTCGGCCTCATTGTGGAGCGTGGTAGCCCATTCAACGCAAGTATACAACAACCTTAAGAATGCCAGCGGTCCTAGCGAGGCTGTCAAGAACCAGTGCATGGGCGAATGTCTCGTGTGGAAGGCATTGGCCTACTTCTTCCTGGTTCGCTCATTCGGTGAGGTTCCCATTATTCATGACGGTTCTCAGGTCTTGGCTGACGGTTCCTACACCAACATCCAGAAGACCAAGCGGGCAGATGTGTACGAATACATCATCATGACCCTGGAGAAGGCTATGGAAATGCTTCCCAAGAGCACGGCAAGCGGTCGTCTGGACTACTATAGCGCAGAAGGTCTGCTGGCTAAGACCTATCTGAGCAAGGCCGGTGTCAGCGGTTCGCTCAGCAAGGACGACCTGGACAAAGCTGCCAGCTATGCACGGGATGTGATTCAGAATTCGAGCTACGAACTGGAGAGCAACTACGAAGATATCTTCCTGCTGAAGAATATGTTCACTCGCGAGGGTATGATTGTATGGCGCTGGACAGCCGACGGCAGCAACTGGACTCGCCAGAACTCGCTGCAGTCAGACCTGGGTCTGTCCGGTATGGACGACTGGGCTGCATGCTGGGGCGACTGGGGTGGCTTCACTCCCGACTGCCAGTTGGCATTTGGCGTCAATCTGCTGGAGAACCAGCCTGACTCCTGGATCAACAATCCCGACAAGCGCCTTCATGCTACCATGATGCTTCCGGGCTTCAGGTACGACCAGTTCTGGCAGGACAAAGGCGGCTTTGACTATCTGGATGCACTCTATGGCTATAAAAATGAGGGCAGCAAGTACCGTCTGACCAACGAGGGAATCCAGGCATGTACCGGTACCAACACGGTAAAGCACATTTATGGAAACACTTATGACCATCAGCAGGGAGCTGGTTGTCCTGATGGCCGTATGGCCAGCAGTGTGCCTTCGTTCATCCTGCGATTCAGTGACATGTACCTTATCTTGGCCGAGGCTAAGCTGCTGGCAGCCAATATCAGCAATCCCCTGACTGCCACCACCTCTGATGCAGAGGCCGTCGATGCGTTCTATACCGTTCGCCATCGTGCCATCCAGGGCTACGCCAAGCCCGCCAGCATCAGCTTCATGGATATCTGGAAAGAGCGTCGCCTGGAGTTCTGTATGGAGGGCGACCGCTGGTACGACTTCGTTCGCGTAAGCTACTATGATATGGACTTCTGCAAGACTGAGCTGGAAGCACAGAAGCGTTGTGAGATCTGGAACCTGGCACCCCTGTATGAGACCTATTATGAGAGTGGACGTACTACATGGGATATCTCCGGTTCAGGCGTCATGTACGCTACCAATGAGAGTGCTCCTCTTGTTCCTCAGACACTGATGAAGACCGATCCTGATTCAGGTAAACCCTACTTGATCATTCCTCCCTATCAGGAGGATGTTGTATTCAACGCTGCTATGGCAGTCAGTGCAGATGCCGTTCATGTTGACGTTCGCAACACGTTCAGTTACTAATATTTAATATTGAAGATTTATGAAAAAAATGGATAAATATATGAAGGCTCTCCTGATGGTGGCAGTTACGCTGACAGGATTCTCCCTTACTTCCTGCCAGGACGAGCCCGACAAATATGAGGTGGCCAGCGGAAAGCCCACAGTGTACTACATCCGTTGTCTGAGCAGCGAGGTAGTGGACAAATCGGCTGTCGATGAACAGGTTATGACCAACGGTCAGCTGGTTGAGGAGGCTGGTCCCCAGTCAACCCTCTGCCTGGTAGGTGAGAACTTGCGCAGTATCACAGAGATGTTCTTCAATGACCAGAAGGCTGTACTCAACACCAGCTACATCACAGACAACACCTTGCTTGTGACGGTTCCAAAGAATGTCCCCAAGGCTGTAACAGACAAGATTTACATGGTCAATGCCAAGAAGGATACCACGACATTCGATTTCCATGTCATCATTCCTGGTCCCACGTTGTTCAACATGGACTTCGAGTATGCCAAGCCCGGAACGGATGTCACTCTCTCCGGACGTTACCTGATTGACGATCCCGCAGTTCCCCTGCAGGTATTCTTCAAGGACGCTAACGACAATGATACCGAGGCTACGGTAAAGAGCATCAGCGAAGACTATACCACGGTAGTGGTCGAAGTGCCTGCCGATGCTGCCGAGGGTAACATTACCCTTAAAAACGTGTATGGCGAAGTCACTTCCGGCTTCATGTTTATGGATAGCGGTAATGGCAAGGACAGTTGGATGCTGTTTGACTTCGACGGCAAGACGGGTCTGGGCAACCACGGTTGGCATGCCCAGGAGATCAAGTCCGACGAGTGGAGCATCAGCGGAAACTATCTGCAGCTGGGTAATGGCGAGGCTACAATGGACGATGAGACGTGGGACGACAGCCACTTCAGCTTCGAATACTGGCCCGGTAACTGGAAGGACACCGAGGACTATACCGATCCCGATAGTCGCCGCCTGATTGATATCGCAGACTTCTCGGCATGGGAAGATATGAGCATGAAGTTCGAGATGTGCGTACCCAAGAACAATGCCTGGACAGCTTGTGCACTGCAGATTATCCCCGCCAGCACCAGCACTGTGACCAACGGAAATGCAGGAACCGATATCTATGGGCTCCCCACCGGTGGATGCAACAATGTATATATCAGCGGCGATGAGGCTCCCCGTGCCCTGTATCGTCCCTGGACATCGGGAATCAACGACACCAACGACAAGTGGATTACCGTAACACTGCCCCTGAAGAGCAACTTCATCTACGGCTATAAGGGCGGTGTGGCAACAGGCAAGCTGACTGCCCAGAGCTGGAGCTCCCTGACGTTGTTCCTGGCCAGCGGCGGTGTAGCAGGTACACCCTGTACGCCTGTACTGAAGATTGACAATATCCGCGTTGGCAAATATTAATTAACCCAGTTAACATTGAAGAATATGAAAAAATATATTTTCAGCTTTTTGACGCTGTTGGCGATAGCCCTCTCGGGGCTGTCGCTGACGAGCTGTAACGAGGACGACCTTGTAACAAACCAATATCAGAAGGGTGTTGCACTGAACGTGTTCGGTCCCAGCCCTGTGGTTCGTGGCGGCACACTGCGTTTCCTGGGTAGCAACCTCGACATGGTGACTCAGGTCATCATACCGGGTGTGGATCCCATCACCGATATTGAAGTCGTTAAGGCAGGTATTCCCAGCGAGATTCGCGTAGTGGTTCCCAAGGATGGTCCTGAGGTAGGTAAGATCAAGTTGGTTGACAAGAATGGTAAGGCAATGGAAACAAAGACTGAATTGACCTATACCGAGACTATTGAGTTCGAGAAGTTCGCTCCCGAAGAAGTGATGGCCGGACAGGAGATCACCATCACCGGCGACTACCTGAACCTGATTCACATGGTAGAGTTTGCCGACGGGGTGCAGGTTGGTGAGACTGCTTTTACACAGCACGACCGCTATACCATAAAGGTTCTTGTTCCGGAAGAGGCTCAGACAGGTAAGATTAAACTGTACGACGTTGATCTGACTGCTCAAGACCCGGATGCTGAGGATGTCAGCTACAACATTATCCAGAGCGAGAAGGCTTTGATTGTTGGTACGCCTTCAGTAACCAAGATTAAGGGCCGTGCAGAGGCTGGTGCCCAGGGCGATATCACAGCCAAGCAGGGAGAGTCCATTACGATTAGCGGCAGCTATATGAACCTCGTCTCTGGCGTTAAGATTGGTGGCGTAGAAGCAAGTGAGGTTGAGGTGGCCAAGGATGGCAAGTCCGTAACCGCCACGTTGCCTGCTGAGGCTCCTGATGGTGAGATTGCTTTGGTATGCAAGTCGGGTGTGGAGGTTCCTGCAGGCACACTGACAACCGTTGCGCCCAGCGAGCTAAGGGTTGAAGCTGCTGCGGTGAAGGCAGGTACCACTCTGACGGTTACCGGTAAGGACCTGGATGTTGTGACCAGCGTTTCCTTCCCCAATGCAGGCCAGGTTAGCGAGATTGAGGTATCGGCTACCTCTCTGAGCGTTAACGTACCTACCAAGGCGCAAGAGGGTGAACTCACCTTGAGTATGGCCAACGGAAAGACTGTAGCTACGACTTTTGCACTGGTCAAGCCAACCGCTACTTCCTACAACAACAATCCCGCCAGCGCAGGTAGCGTTCTGGTCATCACCGGTACGAATCTGGATCTGATTACCGGCGTAGCCTTTGGTGCCAGCGTACAGAAGGATATCGAGGCAAGCGAAGACGGCACAACCCTGACCCTGCAGATTCCTTTGGACGGTGAAAGCGGCAAACCCGCATTAAGCCTGGACAACGGTACTTCTATCGAGGCTCCTGAACTGACCATCGAAAAGCCTGCATTCTGCTATGTGCCCGATGAAAGCGAACTTGCTCCTGAAGAGCTGAAGGCCGGCGACATGTTGGTACTGAATGTTGAGAACATAGAACATCTGACGGGCGTATTGGTGAATGGCGTCGCTGTTCAGTATATCCAGAACGGAACCAAGCTGTTCGTGGGCATTCCCTCCAACGCCACCAAGAAGTCTGTGCTGAAATTGGTTTCTGACAACGGAGAAGTGGAATACGAAATTACTGTAATTCCCAACTCGGAGACCACCACGGTGCTCTGGACCGGAACGGCCCTGGCAGACGACTGGGCAAATCAGCCCTATGTGCTGAGCGATGCCGGTGTTGAACTAGCAGCAGCCGGTGCTGTAGAAGGCGATGTCATCACCTTCCATATCGTGCCCACCGATGCAGCCTGGAAGCTGCAGATTGTTGAAGGTCACTGGGGACCCACCTATGCAAGTATCTGTAGCGTAGGTAACGACACAGAAGGTGGCAAGTTCGAAGAGTATGACCTGGAAGGGAACAACGGAAACTATCAGCTGACCCTGACAAAAGAAATGCTGGACGCAGCCTACACCCAGCAATGGTGGGGCGGTGTCTTCGTCCTAAACGGCGATAATGTCATCGTTGACAAGATTACCATCACCCACTACGAGAGCTTAGAGGTTACCCTTTGGGAAGGCGAGGCTGTTGCAGACGACTGGGCAAACCAGCCCTATCTGCTGAGCGATGCCGGTGCCGAGCTGGCGGCTGCTGAGGCTAAGGCAGGACAGACCGTCCGCTTCTATGCCACACCCCTGGCTGACGACTGGAAGGTGCAGATCGTAGAAGGCCATTGGGGACCCACCTACCTGAGTGTGTGCAGCTTTGGTAACGATACGGAGAGTGGCAAGTTCACCGAGTATGACCTGGCTGCCCATGGCGGTTGCATCGAACTTGTGCTGACCCAGGAGATGCTGGATGCTGCCTATACCCAGCAATGGTGGGGCGGTGTTTTCGTTGCGAACGGCGATAACATCAAAATCACAAAGATTACTATCGAATAATTGATTTATGTACATATAAGAAGGGGTCGGTGTCTACTGGCCCCTCCTTATTCTCATAGTTCATAGTCTATAGTGACGTTGGATTGTAGGTTATAAGATAAAAGCATTAAGATATGAGAACCAGAAAGATTCTGATTATGGCAGCTGTAACATTGCTATTCATAGGCTGCAAAGGGAATAATGAAAACAAAGCCGATGACCCCCTGGCTGCATCAGGAAGGACACAGCGCACAGAGAACCTGCTGGCAAACCTGAAGGCACAGGTCCGGAAAGGATATATGTACGGTCATCAGGACGATCCAGTGTATGGTGTCGGATGGGTTGGAGATGAGAATCGTTCCGACGTAAAGAGTGTTTGCAATGACTATCCTGCAGTAATGGGATTCGACCTGGGCCATCTGGAATTGGGAGACTCTACCAATCTGGACGGAGTCCCCTTCAGGCGTATGCGCAAAGAGATCGTCAGTCAGTTCGAACGCGGTGGTATGGTTACCCTCAGCTGGCATCTCGACAATCCTCTGACCGGCGGCACGGCATGGGTTGATGGCGGAGAAAAGGGCGAGCAGGAACGACAAACAGTTGCCTCGGTGTTAGAAGGAGGTGAGAAGCATGAGCTATTCCTTGCATGGATTGATCGTGTGGCTGATTTCCTGAATTCTTTGCAAACGTCCTGTGGCGTGAAAGTGCCTGTTCTTTTCCGTCCCTGGCATGAACACACAGGTTCCTGGTTCTGGTGGGGTCAGAATCTTTGCACGGCAGAACAATACAAAGCCTTGTGGGTGCTAACCGAGAAACGGCTGAAGGAAGACGGCGTGACAAATGCGCTCTTCGCCTACTCTTGCGGAAGCGAGTATTGGCAGCATGAGGAGATGTATCTGGAACGTTATCCCGGTGACGAATACATCGATGTTATGGGCTTTGACCATTATTGCACCGCTGAAAAGGGGGATACCGCAGCACTGGCCAAATATACGGAACAGTTGGACGTTCTGCTGGCCACCCTGTGCAGTGTGGCTGAGAAGCATGACAAGGTGCCTGCAATTACAGAGACTGGTTATGAAGGTATAAAGTGCGACAACTGGTGGACGGCCTATTTGCAGCCGGCCTGTGAGAAGTTCCCCATTTCCTATGTCCTGACTTGGCGCAATGCTCATAATAAGCCCGGTCATTTCTATGGTCCCTATCCCGGCCAGCAAAGTGCTGAGGATTTTGTGGCATTCTACAAGGCTGAAAAGACGCTTTTTGTTCAGGACTTGAACGACCTTTATTCGGAAAAAACGCCCCAGGCAGAAGAGTAGGATATGAAATATGTATGGCAAACGATGAGAGATAGAGGACTTCTCACCTGGATACTATGTTTGTTTGCGTTGACAGTCTTGCCTGCCAAGGCCCAGATTGTCGGTATGACGATTCCCTCACAGTCATTGCGCACTGGAGAAAGGGTGGACATTGAAGTCTCCCTACAGGGCTGGTGGGAAAATCCTTATCGCCAGGAGGAAGCCAAGCTGAACATTATTTTTGTTACCCCTCGCGGACAAACCTGTTTACTGCCGGCATACTACGAGTGCGGGAAGCCGGGTGAGCAGAGTTTTTGGAAGGCTCGTTTCACGCCTCGCGAAGCAGGCAGATATGCTCTTGTCGCCAGTTATTCGCAGCCGGGAATGGAATCTGTCTCCAATCCCATGTTCCTGGATGTTCAACAAGGCGACGGACACGGATTCCTGCATGTAAATGATAATTGGACGCTACGCTACGAGGACGGCACACCCTTTCGGGGGGTTGGAGAGAATCTCTGCTGGGAATCCCGCACAAGTGATGACTCCAAGTATTTCAGCAATCTGCATGAACAATCTGAACGGTTCAGTTATCCTGCCATGCTCACTAAGTTCGCCCGGCTGGGAGGTAACTTCACCCGAATGTGGATGTGTTCCTGGAACTTCCCCATTGACCGGAAGAAAGACTTTAATAATAGACGCTATAGCGAGAGCACAGAACCTATCAACGAGAGTGCAGCCAAACGTCTAGACGAGACACTAGAGCTCTGCGAAAAGTTGGGCGTTAAAGTAATGCTTTGCATGGGCGCCGGCGAGAGACGCACGGACAAGAACTTCTTTATCTCTCCTGAAGAACGTGCATATTATCACAATCGCCTCCGCTATATTGTAGCCCGCTGGGGATACAGCACGAGCATTGCGATGTGGGAGTTCTTCAATGAAATTGACAACATTCAGTTTTGTGATTCGAAAAATCCGATTCCTGCTGAAGATATTGTGGCCTGGCATGCTGAGATGAGCCAATATCTGCGTAGTATCGATCCCTACCGGCATATTATAACTACATCCATTTCGCACCGCGACCTGAAAGGACTTAATGATATCCCGGATATGGATATTAACCAAAAGCATATCTACAAACAGACTTCCGTTATTCCCGAGACGATCGCTGAATACGAACGGCGTCACGGCAAACCGTATATCATTGGCGAATTTGGCTATGAATGGGACTGGAGCAAGAATTTTGACGACTTTGCCGAAGATATGGATATTGACTTCCGTCGCGGACTCTGGTATGGCCTCTTCAGTCCTACACCTGTTACGCCCATGAGCTGGTGGTGGGAATACTTTGACAATCGCAAGACAAACGAATACTTCAATGCAGTAGCTCTTGTTAATCGGGAAATGCTGGAGGCAGGAAAAGGCCAGTTCATCCCCTTGAAGGCTACGATAGGCGGTAAAATCGCTTACGCAGTAAAATGTGGCAAGAAAACTTTTGTCTATGTATTCAACGACTCAAAGGCTATGCTCAGGAATATTCAAGTGGAAGTCCAAGGTACTGCCCGCGAGCTGGATATTGCCAAAGCTGAATGGGGAAAACCTTTCTCCTGCAAGAATCAAATAAAGACCCAAGTAAAACCTAAACAAGAACGCGTATTTGTCATTGAATAGGACAGAAGGAAAATTCAAAATTGATAAATTGACCTATGGTCCACTCCTGTCACGACTCGGCAAAGCTCAAACGAGTTTAACTTTGTTGACTTTGCTTACGCTCGGCATCGCTCAAGCAAGCTTGGCGTGCTCTCGCTCAATCGCAAAGGTGGCTCTGCTCTCGCTGCTCCAGGAGTTCAAAATTCAAGGCAGCGAGAGCAGGCTTGACCAAAGTTTAAAATTCAAGGATATATATGATATGAAATCCAAGTTTTTTTATCCCGTTTTGCTGATCATAACATCTCTTATGAGCAGTTGCCATGCCCCAAAGGGCACACCAGAATCTCAGTTCGTGACTGTTAGGGATGGACATTTCTACATTGGTGACAAGGAATATCGCTATGTAGGTACAAACTTCTGGTATGGTGCCATCTTGGCCAGTGAAGGTCAAGGAGGCAATCGCGACCGTCTGCAGAAAGAGCTGGATCTGATGCAGGAAGTGGGAATCAACAATATCCGCGTTCTGGTAGGCGGTGATGGAACGGGCGAGTTGGATTACCAGATAAAACCGACCCTACAGACAGCTCCAGGTGTGTACAACGATACTATTCTGCGCGGTCTGGACTTTTTAATGGCAGAGTTGGAGAAGCGTGATATGAAGTGCGTACTCTATCTGAATAATGCTTGGGAGTGGAGTGGCGGCTTTGGTGTCTATTTGGAATGGGCAGGTGCAGGTCCGGTACCTTCTCCCAAGGACTGGGAGGCCTTCCAAGCCTATCATAGTCAGTTTACTCAGAACGACCGTGCAAAGGCATTGGCAGCCAATCATACACGCTTTATCGTCTCTCGCACGAATACTGTAACAGGAAAGCCCTATAGTGCGTCACCCGCCCTGATGGCATGGGAATTAGCCAACGAGCCTCGTGCTTTTGCCAATGATTCTGTTACCAAGAGTTGCTTTGCAACCTGGATTCAAGAACAGGCCCGGCTCATTAAGAGCATAGACCCTAACCATCTTGTGACAACAGGCAGTGAGGGAAAGAACGGATGTCAGGTGGATTTGGACCTCTTCAAGAAGATACACGCCTTCCCCGAGATTGACTATGCCTGTATCCATGTATGGCCTTTCAACTGGGCTTGGCTCGGGAAGTATGTAGCCACTCGTGCTGAAGCAATTGAAACCAATGGCGCAGAGTCTGTAATTACTCGGGTAGAAGCTGCCTGCCAGAATACAGCTGACTACATAGAGGAAGCCTATGCTTTGATGAGTCCTTTGGGCAAGCCGATGGTATTGGAAGAGTTTGGGTATCCGCGAGACAACTACGAGATAGAGGCGGGGAGCCCCACTCAGGGACGCGACACCTACTATCAGTATGTTTTCAGCATCATACGCGACAGTGGTCATATCGCCGGCTGTAACTTCTGGAGCTGGGGAGGATATGCTCAGGTTAAACATGCAAACTGGCAGCGCTGGGACGATTACACAGGTGATCCGGCTCAGGAAGAACAAGGTTTGAACTCGGTCTTCGCCTGTGATACCTCGACTATGAAGATCATACGCGACATGACCACGGAAATCACTAGGCAATGAAAGACTACGGCTATTTCGACGATGCGCTGCGCGAGTACGTCATCACCAATCCCGCCACGCCTTGGCCCTGGATAAACTATCTGGGCAATGAGGATTTCTTCTCCCTCGTCAGCAATACGGCCGGAGGGTATAGCTTCTATAAGGATGCGAAGTTCCGCCGCATCACCCGCTATCGCTATAACGAGGTGCCAATGGATAATGGTGGGCGCTATTTCTATATCAAGGACGGAGATACGGTTTGGAATCCCGGGTGGAAACCGTGCAAGACCCCCCTTGACAGCTATGAATGCCGGCACGGCATGGGCTATACACGGATAACGGGAACGAAGAACGGCGTACGGGCCAGCCTCCTCTTCTTCGTTCCGCTGCATACGTGGGCAGAGGTGCAGCAGCTGACGATAAGCAACGAAACGAATATCACCAGGCAACTTAAGATTTTCAGCCTGGCGGAGTGGTGCCTGTGGAATGCAGCCACAGACAACGAGAACTTCCAGCGCAACCTTTCCACCGGTGAGGTTGAGGTGGACGGTCCGGTGCTTTATCATAAGACGGAATACAAGGAGCGGCGCAATCATTTTGCGTATTATAGCGTGAACTGCCCTATTCAGGGATTCGATACCGACCGCGAATCGTTTATAGGACGCTATAACGGATTCGATGCACCTCAGTGTGTGATGGAGGGCAAACCGGGGAATAGTGTAGCCCATGGTTGGAGCCCTATTGCCTCTCATTTCATCGAGCTGACCCTTCAGCCCGGCGAGACGCGCGACCTGATTTTCCTGCTGGGGTATGCCGAGAATGAACAGGACGACAAGTATGCACCTGCCGATGCGGGGCTGGTAACCTCCTTGGGGGAAAAGGACCATACAGTCATCAACAAAAAGAAGGTCCGGGAAACGATTCATAGGCTGAGTACGGTGGAGGCTGTCGATGAGGCCTTCCGTGAGCTCTGCAGCATGTGGAACGGCCTGCTGAACAGCTATACCGTTCGGAGCGATGATGACCGGTTGAACCGTATGGTCAACATCTGGAACCAGTATCAGTGCATGATCACATTCAACTTCTCCCGCTCTGCGTCTTTCTTTGAAAGCGGGATAGGCAGGGGAATGGGATTCCGCGATTCGAACCAGGATCTGGTGGGTTTCGTTCATCAGGTGCCCAGTCGTGCCCGTCAGCGAATCATTGATATAGCCGGCACGCAGTTTCCTGACGGTGGTTGCTATCATCAGTATCAGCCCCTGACGAAGTGCGGCAATAACGATATTGGCGGCGGATTCAACGACGATCCCCTGTGGCTCATTTTCGGTACTACTGCCTATATCAAGGAGACAGGCGATTTCGGCATTCTTGAAGAAAAGGTCATGTGGGATAATGTACCGGGCAGTGAGGTTACGCTGATGGAACACCTCCGTGTCTCGTTTAATCATGTTGTTGAGAACATGGGGCCTCACGGGCTGCCGCTTATTGGAAGGGCCGACTGGAATGACTGCCTCAACCTGAACTGCTTCTCATGGAATCCCGACGAGAGTTTTCAGACGACAGAAAACAGGAATGAGGGTTCCAAGGCTGAGAGCCTGATGATTGCGGGCCTGTTTGTTTTCTGCGGCAGGGAATATGTAGAGCTATGCCGTCAGTTGGGACCTTCCTTTGCTGACGAAGCCGACCGTGCGCAAAGGCACATTGATGCTATGGTGGAAGCCGTGAAACGGTTCGGATGGGATGGAGAGTGGTATCTGCGAGCCTATGACTACTTTGGCAACAAGATCGGTTCTCATGAGAATGAAGAAGGCAAGATCTTCATTGAATCGCAGGGCTGGTGTGCTATGGCGCAGATAGGAGAAAAAGAGGGCATGGTCGATAAGGCCCTGGACTCTTGCAAGAGATACCTTGATTCCAGGTTCGGCTTGGTGCTCAACTATCCGGCCTTTACCACATACCATGCGGAGATGGGAGAAATCAGTTCTTATCCTGCCGGCTATAAGGAAAATGCTGGTATCTTTTGTCACAACAATCCTTGGATCATCATTGCCGAGGCACTGGCAGGCAGAGGTAATGATGCCTGGGCGCACTACACCAAGATCTGCCCTGCATGGATTGAGAATCAGGAACTGCATAAAGTAGAACCATACGTCTATTCGCAGATGGTTGCAGGAAAAGAGGCAGCTCGTCCCGGCGAGGGAAAGAACAGTTGGCTTACAGGCACTGCAGCATGGAACTGGCTGGCTGTTACGCAGTATATCCTGGGTATTCAGCCTAAGTATGAGGGGCTGCTCATTGAGCCTTGCATCCCGTCTTCGATGCGCGAATATACCGTTTACCGGAAATTCAGGGGAGCTGAATATACCATTCACATCCAGAATCCTGACGGAGTACAGAGGGGAATTCGCAGTATCATGGTGGACGGCGAACCGCAAAAGGGGAACATGATTTGCGCAAAGGAAGGAAAACATCAAATAGAAGTAATATTGGGATAGAATAAAAAATTCAAAATTTATAAATTCAAAATTTAAAATTGACCGAAGTTCAAAAGTTCAAAATGTTCAATAATTCAAAATGAAAAAAAATGTTTATGGCTTGCTCAGCCTGATATTGAGCACACTGGCATTCATCTCCTGTGGAGGAGACGAGGTAGAAGACGTGAAACCGGGTGGCCTGCGGGAAACGATAGTCCTGCGTTCTGCTTCTCTGACAGGAGGCAGCGAGGTGGATGCTTCTTCCATTAAAACGATAACACTGAACTACAACAAACTGGTCAAAGTCAGTCCTTCTGCCAATATTACTTTGAACGGACAGGCGGTGAAGGCTCAAAGCAACAGCATAACTGCCATGGCGATTGATATCCCGGTTTCTTTGGAGTCCGGAACGGCCTATACACTGAAAGTTCCTTCCGGTTCTGTCCTGGCTCAGGAGGATGCCACGCAGACGGCTCCCGAATACACCCTGAGCTTCTCTACCAGGAAGAGCGGCGAACAAGCCTTGCCTGACAACCAGGCAATGGCCATAACCCATAAACTTGGCTTTGGCTGGAATCTGGGCAACCACTTTGACTCTTACGACGGAAATAATGCGGCAAGTAACTATCGCATTACCTGGAGCCAGACCGCACCTTGGTGGGATGGTGTCAACCCCACCGAGGATTTGTACAAGAACCTGGCTAAGGCAGGGGTGAAGACGGTACGTATTCCGGTCACCTGGGGATGTTATGAAGATATGAATGACGGTAACTACACTATCGATCCGGATTATATGGCAATTGTCAGGCAGAATGTCCTGTGGGCCAAGGCTGCCGGATTAAACGTTGTCCTCAATACGCATCATGATGAATACTGGCAGGATGCCTATACTGCCAGCAGAGATGCTACGGTTAACGAGGAACTGAAAGCCCGTATCTCAGCCACTTGGACTCAGATTGCCGAGGCTTTCAAGGACGAGGGTGAGTACCTCATTCTTGAGACCTTCAATGAGCTGAATCATAACTGGCAGGGTGCCACTGCAGGTGAGATTAACATCATGAACGAGTGGAATCAGTTTGCTGTTGACGCCATCCGTGCTACTGGTGCACAGAATGCTACCCGCTGGATTGCCGTACCCAGCTATCAATCCAGTCCCGGATTGGCTTTGCGTGACGACTTCAAGATTCCTACCGATGCCGCCAAGAAACTGATTGTCGCTGTCCACTGCTATGATCCCTACGATTTTACTTTGCGTGATCCTCTGAGCAAGACATGGGGAACCCAGGGCGACAAGCTGGCCATCACCAACCTGTTGAACCAGCTCAAGGCCAAGTTCATCGACCAGAACATCCCTTGCTATCTGGGTGAGTTCGGTTGTTCGCGCCATACAACCGAGGAAGAGAACCGCATACGCGACTACTATCTGGAGTACTTCTGCCGCGCTGCTCATTTCGCCGGTCTGGCTGCCTGCCTCTGGGACAACCACAATCCCGGCGAGGGTTCCGAGCATCATGCATTCTTCTCCCACAAGGATGGTTCGTGGCTGGATGGCAGCGAAAGTCTCGTCAAGACGATGATTAAGGCCCTTACCAGTAGTGATGAGAGTTATACGTTAGAATCTATTGTTATGAAATAAGCTTATGAGTACAGAATATCAAGCTAAGATTGCAGCATTGCGTGAGCGGCACGAGCAACTGCTCAGAAAACCGAATATCCCTGAGGAGTTCGGGAATGGAATCTATACACGCTACCTTAACCCTATCCTGACAGCCGAGCACACTCCCCTGGAATGGCGCTACGACTTTAACGAGAAAGACAATCCCTTTCTCATGCAGCGCATCATGATGAATGCTACCCTGAACAGCGGTGCTATCAAGTGGAACGGCAAGTACTTGCTTGTGGTTCGTGTTGAGGGTGCCGATAGGAAGAGTTTCTTTGCTGTTGCGGAAAGTCCGAACGGCATTGATAACTTCCGGTTCTGGGATGAGCCGATAACCATGCCCGAGGATCTTATCCCGGCCACTAATGTCTATGATATGCGTCTGACCCGCCATGAGGACGGATGGATCTACGGTTTGTTCTGCGTCGAGCGGCACGATGATACCCAACCCGGAGATCTCAGCGCGGCAACTGCGACCTGTGGCATTGCCCGTACCAAGGACCTGAAGACCTGGTATCGCCTGCCCGACCTGAAGAGCCGGAGCCAGCAGCGCAACGTGGTGTTGCATCCCGAGTTCGTGAATGGCAAGTATGCCCTCTATACCCGCCCCCAGGACGGATTCATCGACGCCGGAAGCGGTGGCGGGATAGGCTGGGCGCTGGTTGACGATATCGAACATGCCGAGGTGAAGGAGGAGAAGATCATCAATGCCCGCCACTACCATACGATTATGGAGGTGAAGAACGGCGAGGGACCCCATCCCATCAAGACCGACTTCGGCTGGCTCCACCTGGCGCATGGTGTTCGCGGATGTGCCAGCGGACTCAGGTATGTGCTGTACATGTACATGACCTCCCTCGACGATCCTACCCGGGTCATTGCGCAGCCCGGCGGTTACTTCCTTGTGCCGCAGGGCGGGGAGTACGTGGGGGACGTGATGAACGTGGCCTTCTCGAACGGATGGATTGCCGATCCCGACGGAAAGGTCTTTATCTACTACGCTTCCAGCGATACCCGCATGCATGTGGCCGTATCGAGTGTGGAGCGCCTGGTGGACTATTGCCTGAACACGCCCTCGGACGGCTTCACCACGTCTGCTTCAGTTGAAACGATAAAGAAACTTATTGAAAAGAACCGCAGAAATGGCTAAACTCAGTGAAAAAATAGGATATGGCTTCGGTGACATGTCCAGTTCGATGTTCTGGAAAATCTTCAGTTACTACCTCCCGATCTTCTATGCAGACGTCTTCGGTCTCTCGTTAGGAGCGACCGGGATGCTTATGCTTGTGACACGCGTTTGGGATACCGTCTCCGACCCGATGATGGGCGCAGTGGCAGACAGGACCCAGACGCGCTGGGGCAAGTATCGTCCCTATCTTCTGTGGGTCTCAGCCCCCTTCGCCATCGCGGGATGCCTGCTTTTCACCACCCCTTCCCTGGGAGAGAGCGGCAAGCTTCTATGGGCTTATGCAACCTACATCTTAATGATGACGGTCTACACTGGTATCAATGTGCCATACGGTTCCATGCTCGGGGTGATGACGGACGACTCGGAGGAGAAGACCGTTTTCTCGTCCTACCGCATGTTCTTTGCCTATGCAGGCTCGTTCATCGCCTTGGGATGCTGGGAGCCGCTGGTTAAGCTGCTCAGTGGCTCCGGGCCGGACAGTCTGACCAACACGCAGGAGGGATGGCAGCACGCTATGTTCGTCATCGCCGCCGTCTGCTTCCTGATGTTCATCCTCTGTTTCCTGATGACCCGCGAGCATATCAAGCCGTCTTCCCCGGCGTCTCTGATGAGCGACCTCGGGGACTTGCTCAAGAATAAGCCCTGGTGGCTCCTTACCGCCGCCGCCCTCTGCACCAACCTTTTCAATACGCTGCGCGGCTCTACCGCGGCCTTCTACTTCAAGTATCTCATAGGCGAACAGGCCAGCATCGACCTCGGACTTACCTCGTTTCTCTTCTTCGCCGGAGTCTTCCTTTCCATCGGCGAAGTGTGCAACATGATCGGTGTGGCTTGTGCCGTTTCCTTCTCCAACCTCATGGGCGGAAAGAAACCCGCCTTCATCGCCTCGAGCATCGCACTTATCCTGCTGAGCGTGGCATTCTTCTACCTGCCGACGCACTCGAATGCCGGATATATCTGGATACTCCTGCTCCAGATTCTCACCTCCTTCTTCACCGGTGTCGTCTCCCCTCTGGTATGGTCGATGTATGCCGATGTGGCCGACTACAGCCAGGCCCTTAACGGCACGTCCTCCACCGGCCTCATCTTCTCTTCCGGGTCGATGGCACAGAAGTTCGGCGGTGCGATTGCCGGCTCGTCCGTGATGTGGATCCTTGCCGCTTTCGGACTCGTTTCCAATGCAGCCGAGCAGTCCCAAAGCGCCATTCTCGGCATGAAGCTCTCCATGAGCTACTTCCCCGCTGCCGTAGCGGCTGTGATGCTCCTCATCCTCCTTTTCTACCCCCTCAACAAGGCGAAGATGAAGGAGATCGACGAGAAACTACGACTCACCCGCATAATCGAGAAATAGAAGCATGCCCGACCAAGAGATACGCACCCTCCGCACCGAGGCGGAGGACATCCTGCGCCATAACATCCTCCCTTTCTGGACGGACCGCATGACGGATCACGACCACGGCGGATACTACGGACGCATGAAGGGCGACGGGACTCTCCTGCCGACCGCCAACAAGGGATGCATCCTTTCGGCACGCATCCTGTGGGCATTCTCCGCCGCATACCGCGTACTGGGCGACACCCGCTACCTCCAGGCAGCCACCCGCGCCAGGGACTACATCCTCCGCCACTTCATCGACCCCCTCTACGGCGGAACCTACTGGGAGCTCGACTACCTCGGCCGGCCCGTCAACACCCGGAAGCAGTTCTATGCCATCGGATTTACCCTATACGGCATGAGCGAGTACCTGCGGGCAACGGGAGACCAGACCGCCGCCGACTGCGCACTCGAACTATATCACACCCTCGAGACCCATGCCTGGGAACCCCGATACGGAGGCTATATCGAGGCCCAGACGCGAGACTGGCAAACCATAGCAGACATGCGCCTCTCGAAGAAGGACGCCAACTACCCCAAGTCGCAGAACACACACCTGCACATCCTGGAGCCCTACACCAACCTCTACCGCGCACTCTCCGAACGCACCGAGATACGCTGCCCCCAGTCGGCGCGACCCGTCATCGCCGAGTCCCTGCGGCGCCTCATAGACATCTTCTGCCAGAGAATCCTCAATCCCGAGACACACCACCTCGACCTCTTCTTCCACAATGACTGGTCGCGCGCGGCAGGCCACCTCGAGTCTTACGGCCACGATATCGAGTGCTCCTGGCTCCTCCATGAGGCGGCACTCACCCTGGCCGACCCTGCCATCCTGGCCCGGGTAGAGCCGATAGTCAGACAGGTTGCCGCGGCAAGCGAGAAGGGCCTCAACGAGGATGGCTCCATGACTCACGAGGCAAACCTCGACACGGGAGACGTCGATGCCGACCGCCATTGGTGGGTACAGGCCGAGGCGGTTGTCGGCTTTCTCAATCTCTATCAGCACTTCGGCGACCGCCGCTCACTCAAGTTAGCCCTGCGCACCTGGTCCTACATCCGCACCCATCTTATCGACTACGAGGGAGGCGAATGGTGGTGGAGCTGCGACCCCGAAGGCCGCATAAACCGCACCGACGACAAGGCAGGCTTCTGGAAGTGTCCCTACCATAACAGCCGCCTCTGCCTGGAGATCCTCGAGCGGTTTCCAATAGTTCATTAAGAGATGCAACAATTCCCAGCCTGGGAACATAATATTCCCAACCTGGGAACAAAACATTCCCTCCTTGGGAATAAATGCCAAGCATAGGGACGGGCGAATAGTGATCCTGACTTCGGCGATGCGTCACCCTGCTGGCGAGCGGCAGTTGACAATTCTGGAAATTCGGAGGCTTGTCAGTAAAAAAATCACCCTTTCTTTTTCTA
>JAILKU010000035.1 GCA_024693505.1 Bacteroidaceae bacterium
TAACAAACAAAACTGTCAACCAAAATCAGTACAGGTCACACATCATCTACGATAGGTATCTCCTATTCGCTGTCCCTATGCTCGACATTTATTCCCAAGCTGGGAATGTTTCGTTCCCAGGCTGGGAATGTTTTGTTCCCAGGCTGGGAATAATTACATTCCTTAATGGAATTGGGCGCAACTTCCTTTCTGTGTTGTAGATGATCGGTAGAGGCAAAGTAGAGGATCAGTAGAGGGTCAGTAGAGGTAAAGTAGAGGTTTTGTAGAAGGAAAATAGATGTAGAGTAATATTCAAGTATCTAAAATACAAGGATTTATGAGCATAAAGTAGAGGTAAACTGCGATTTGGAACATATTTCCAAGCTTATTCTCACGGAATTTGTGCCGTAGCCTAACAAATCTCGGATAATTAGCGGACAGCAATAATTTCTTTTGTACATTCCCTTGGCTTGCAGTATAGGGCGCCGGATGTTAATGGACTCTATGAGGCAGTAAAGAAGAGAAGGGAAAAAAGTAGCACCGTAAGATTGTCCATTCCCTTTTTTGTATTATTTCTATACCATCTAGGAAGAAATACTGAACTTTGCAATCAGAAATCCTTTTTAACCTATTTATAATTGATAAGCATAAAACAAAAACTATTTTTTCTCCTAACCGCACTGATGTGCGTGTTTGGAACGAGTGCCTGGGCACTGGACGTGAAAGACGGTGTCTATCAGATTGGTACGGCAGAAGGCCTGGTGGCCTTCTCCGAGTTGGTAAACGGAGGCGAAACGTTGGCCAATGCTGTCTTGACGGCTGACATTGACATGACGAACGAGAGTGCGAATTTCCTTCCTGTTGGTTCAGAAGCCAATCCCTATTCCGGCACGTTCGATGGGCAAGGGCATCGCATCAGCAACCTGAACATTTCCTTGCATCAGGATTTAGTCGGCCTTTTCGGTGTCATCAAGACGCCTGCAGTCATCAAAAACCTAATTATTGATGAAAGCTGTAGCATAGAAGGCGGTGACCAATATTGTGGTATGATAGGCATTGCCATGTCCCCAGAGAGAAGTGGGGATGTTTACTTGGAGAATCTGGGCATGGAAGGTAACATCACACTATCAGGCAAGAACGGTGCAGGCATAATAGCATCAATCTATAACCATAATTTTACGTGTCATCTAAAGAATTGCTATGTAACAGGCAATGTAAATTCAGGAGGTAAATCTGGCCTTCTGGTAGGATGGGCAGGTGACTAGTTAGTTATTAATTGTCCCTGGCAGTGACGTTCGAACACGAGTCGGACGTCACTGCTTCTTCCCAGAATCCAAATTGAACATATCTGTGTAAGTATTTAACAATAATAAGTATTTAACAATAATAAGTATTTAACAATAATATGAGCAAACTATATTCGTTACTTCTCGCTTGCTTTTTGTTCCTTTCGTCCTGCACAGAGCAAATAGACACGTCTGTTCGCTATGTGTTCACTACAAATACGGTAGCTAGCTATCTGCAGAAACATGAGCAGTATAGTGAATACTACCGGCTATTGGACAAGACACCCGTGAGCAGTATTTCAAACACCACGCTGCTGCAACTATTGACAGCCAGAGGTAATTATACTGTCTTTGCGCCCACGAACGAAGCTATTCAGCTCTATTTGGATACACTGGTTAAGAACGATATCATAGACGAGGCTTCGTGGAATGGTTTCCGCGACAGTGCTTCTCTGGACAGCGTCGAGAAGGTCATTGTGTATAATAGTATTATTGATGGTGGTGACAATTTCGTTTTTCCTACCTACGACCTCCCTACAACAAGCGGAGCTGACATTCCTTTAAGCAATATGTATGACCGCAAACTCACAGTCACTTATAATGCATATAAGCCTGGAGTTATTTTTGTTAATGACTGCCCTATAGATGAACGGAATCGTGACATACCAGTTCTAAATGGCTTTATCCATGCCATGAACCGAGTCATTGCGCCCAGTAATAATACGCTATCTCATCTCTTGTCAAATATTATCAGCAGAAAAGAAGAAGGCTATTATGTGGCCGCAATGTTGGCTGATGCCTGCGGTATGAAAGACACCCTCAGAATGATACGTGATGATCAATACGAGTTTCTTTATCAGACTGGTGTGATTGAGAAAACTACCGCAAGACTAAGTGGCTTAGAGTTCTATACTCCTGAACACCGTTACTATGGGTTTACCTATTTTGCCGAGACGGATAGCTTGTGGAGTGACATTTTAGGCATGCCCGCACTTGACATTACGGTGCAGGACGTTGTTGATTATCTGGCAAAGAACAATATATATCCTGATGCCCGAAACGATAAGAATTATACTTCGGAGGATAATCTGCTTAACCGATTCGTTACATATCATTTTTTACCAATGATGCTTCAGCCTGGGAAACTGGTCTATCACTATAATGAGCTGGGATATTTACCTTATAATAGCGGAACTCCTACCGTAGCAATGGCTGAGTTCTACACCACCATGGGAAAGCCTCGCCTGCTGAAGGTGTTTGAGAGCGGGGAAAGTAAAGGAATATATCTGAACCGTTTCCCGAAAATAGACAATGGACGACACGGCTCTTACCATGAACTGAGTTGTGACCCAGACAAAGCAGGCATATTTATCGGTGAACCGAATAGAGAAGGTCAATATAATGTCCGGAATGGTATCATCTATCCGATAGACAGATTATTGGTATTTGACACTCAGACACGCGATAACATGGGACGCGAGCGTATCCGATGGGATGCGGCCGCTATGTTTCCCGAGATGATTAATAACGACATCCGAATTAGCGAGTTGACGGACAGTAGGCATTTCAGTATCAGTTTCCCTTCTGACGAGCAGTACCGCTATCTTGAGAACGCATGGTGCGGGCGAAGCCAAAACCTGCACTACCGAACGGGAAGAGACGCTGGATGGACCAACTATTTGGGTGACGAGTTTCAGCTGGACCGTATTCCAGATATGATAATACGAATGCCCCCTGTGCCTCGTCGAGGTACATACGAATTACGTTTCGGAATCAACACCAACGAGATGCGTAGCATGGTACAATGCTATTGGGGAACAAACAGGGACGCTCTATATGCTACAGGACTGCCACTTGATACACGTATCGGTGGTAGATACCGCTATACATCGAACGGAACATTTCCCAGCGAAATAGGATGGGAACAAGATACTGAAGACGATGATTACAATGCCGAGGTGGATAAAAGGATGCGTAATAAGGACTATATGAAGAACTGCAACTTGATGGCTGCAGGCACACCCGGGACTTCTACCACACTACGTAGGGCTGAAAACTGTATTAGACGCATTATTTTGCGGCAAACGATGGATCCCGATGAAATCTATTATCTTCGTTTTAAGGGCGTGCTTGATGATGAGAATAAGTTTCTCTTCATGGATTATCTTGAGTACTGCCCAAAAGAGGTTTATGACAACCCCGAAACACCGGAAGACATTTGGTGAGTTTAAAGTTCAAAGTTTAAGGTTCAAAGTTCAAGGTTCAAAGTTTAAAGTTCAAGGTTTAAAGTTTAAAGTTCAAAGTTTAAAGTTCAAGGTTTAAAGTTCAAGGTTTAAAGTTCAATGAAACGATTGACTTTTATCTTTTGTCTGCTGACTGTTATATGCTATGTACATGCACAGCCGGCGTTCAACAAACCGCATGGGTTGTACAAGATACCGATGCTTATTACTATCTCGGCCCAAAGCCCAGACAGCAAGATATACTATACAACGGACGGCAGCGAACCTACTTTAAACAGCACACTATATACAAGGTCGTTCCTCATCAAGTCCACCACCATTCTGCGGGCTGCCGAGTTCCAGGATGACACTTTGGCATCGCCCATTGCTACCTGTTCCTACATCTATCCCAACTCGGTACTGGAGCAGCCTAATAATCCGGTGGGTTATCCCAGCAAGTGGGGCAAGTATGCCACTATCTCCGGCACAGCCATTGCCGACTATGAAATGGATCCTGAAATGACTGGAAACTCAGTTTACGCAAAAAAGATTACAGACGGGTTTTACACCTTGCCCATTCTCTCTTTAGTTACCGACAAGGATAATCTTTTCAATACCCAGGCTGACGAGAAGACAGGCGGCATTTATATCTTCACAGGTGTACCAGTGTCGAATTATCCAGGCCGGGGATGGGAACGACCCGTCTCTGCTGAGTTGTTTGGCGGTCAGAAAGAGTATAATCTGCAAGTGAATTGTGCTCTTACCATCCATGGACACTCAAGTCGTTTCCCCGAGAAGAACCCTAAACACTCTTTACGTCTGAAATTCAAGAGCGACTACGGTCCTGGCAAACTGAACTATCCACTATTTGGAGATGAAGAAGGCAATGTTTCTAAATTTAATTGTATTATTATCCGGTCCATGTCCAACGATAGCTGGATATATCAGGGAAACGGGCGTGGCACAAGTCAGTATATCAAGGAGCTTTGGGCCAGATTAATCCAAAAGAAAATGGGACATCCCTCCACCAACGGTGTATATGTCCATCTGTTTATTAATGGCATGTATTGGGGACTTTATTGTATCTCCGAACGCATAAACGACGATTTCTGCAAGACGCATTTTGGTGGTGACAAAGAGGACTACGACGTGGTGAAGATGTCAGAAGTAAATAAGCGTATGGAGGCTTCCGACGGGAGTATAGACAAATGGAATGAAATGGTTAGTTTGGCAGAGAAAGCCGCTGACAACCAATACTACTTTAAGCTGATTGGTCGAAATGGTGAAGAGCCACTGCTTGATGTTGACAATTTCATTGACTACATGCTTATTAACCAATACAGCGGCAACGAAGACTGGGATTCTCATAACTGGACAGCTATCCGCAACCGCAAGAGGGCCGACAAGGGATTCCAGTTCCTCGTATGGGACGCAGAATGCATTTTTCGGAATGACAACTTCAATGCTCTGAATATCTATTACAATTGATGTACCACCCATATTTTCAGATGTCTGATGCAGAATGCTATTTTCCGTCATCGCTACGTTGACCGGATTTATAAGCATCTTGTTGCCGAAGGTGGCTTGCTGACGGAAGGGCCAGTTGTCGAATTATGGGACAGCCTCTATAATGATATCTCATTGGCTCTCTACGACGAGTCCGCCCGCTGGGGTGACTACCGTAAAGACGTCCACCAATTCTTCTCCAAGGGTGAATTATATACCCCGGAGAAACAATATTTGGCTGAACGCAATAAACTCCTGACAGAATACTTTCCAAAGCGGACAAGTATCTTTCTTCAACAGCTCATTGATAAAGGCTGGTATCCTAAGACACCTCCCCCTGTCTTTCTGGTGAATGGAGAGGAATGCCAGACTGATACTCTGACATTCGAAGACACGCTTACTTTGAGTGGTACACCTGCTGTACTATATACCCTTGACGGTTCTGACCCCGTTTCATGGATTTATTCATCAAGTGGCAAACGCACCAATTCGGCTATCACCTACCAGAAAGGTACGAACCTCCTTGACACCCTTCCTAAGGAAGAAGGGTGGGTTACACTGAAAGCCATTGTCCAGTCCGTCCAAGGCTGGAGCCCTACTGTGGAACGTTCATTCTATGTGACTAAGACTACTGGTAATAGACTACCGACAACAGACTTTGCTCGAACGAAGAATGTTTATGACCTTAGTGGTCGCCGTGTTGAAAAGATTCACAAGGGCATATATATCATTAATGGTAGAAGGGTAATAATTAAGTAACTTCCTTTTTCAAGTAATCCCAATTAATAATATGATGAGCGTAAAGAGAATTTGCACTATCGGTCTCCTGTTATGTTATGTAGGAATCTACTCATGGGGACGATGTGATAATTCCCCAGAAAAGGAGAGTACGACCTTTGAGATGCGTTATTTCACGCGTGACGAGAAGGCTAACGGGGTGACCGATTTTCATGGCGAAACGGAATGGCTTGACACAGAAGAGCGCATAGAATTGCTGAGCTACTATGCGGACTATGCCTCACGGACATGGGGAGACCCAAATCTGAATACACCTCTGTTCAACGAGGAGCAAGTAAAGGAAAGGCTGGCCAAGATAAAACCTCAACCCACGACCGCAGTGCGCCAGACCATCCATTTGCGAGAGTGGCGAGCCTGCGGCTATAAAGCGGGAAAAGAGAATGAGGTGGCCGAGAGGTGGCGACTTTGGAAAGCTAATGGTGCACGTATTCAGGAAGGGTGTCTTATTCTGGACGGCACATCAGCTTCGCCTGCCATAGAACCAATTACCTGGCGCTTCCGTATGAAGGGCACACTTGCGGGTTCGGCCTCGGGTCTGCATGTCACCCTGAATGGGAAAGGCGGTGCTGCTATGGACATTGCCATAGATAAGTTTCAAGACTTTGAGATATACGGTGACTTGCCTAACCGCCGTGTCTTCCTGTCATCAGGAGGCCAGACGATAAGGGAGTTGGATTTTCCCGAGGGTTTTGGCGATACCGTCACCTCCTTCTCCATCGGTGCCGAGCAGGGAAAGGCTTCTCTGGAACGTTTCTCTTTCTACAGTTTCGTCCCGCAGTTCGAGGTCAAATCGACGCCTTACCGCATGGAACTTCTCTACGATGGGGATTTCCTGCCAGTGCCGAAAATGGAGGGCTGGCAACGCGACGGCTACGATGACACGGACTGGGAAACGGTTGTCCTGCCTTCGCCGCACGGCTGCCTGAGCGAAGCCGGGGAGAGCTACTACCTCAGGACCAAAGTACAGGTGGGCGATTTCAAGACAGCCATCCTGAACATGGAGACGCTCGACCCGGCCGGGGAGGTGTGGGTGAACGGTGAGCCTGCCGCTGTTCTACAGGGGCGGATGCCCAGATGCATAGACATTGCAGAATATCTGCTTCCGAACAGGGAGAACACAATAGCCGTCAGGGTGAAGCCCTACTTTGCCCGCCACGCCATGCATCATACACCTACGGACCACAACATCGGATGGTTCCTGGGCCGTACTTCACTGATACTGAATCAGGATACGTGCCATATTGCCGAAGCCTTGGCCCATACTGCCATGCTAAATGGTGGGGAAGCCGTGCAGCATCACCGGCTCACTGTCCGTAATTCCACCATTTTCAGCAGGAAAGCGAGCATTGAAGTGAACTACTACCCGTGGTTTCCTGAGGAGGGGGAACGGGTGGCAACAGTCTCTCGCCAAGTGGAACTGAGGCCGAGGGACAACATCTTCGAGGTGGATCTGAAAATAGAAAATCCCCAACTATGGGCTCCTGTTACGCCAAGGCTCTATCGGGTAGAGGTCATTCTGAGAAACGAGGAGGGGGAACCCATTGACGACTATGTGAGCACTACAGGCATACGGCTCATCGAGCAGATGGAGGGTGTCCTTTACATTAACCACCGTCCGGAAATGCTCAACGGCGGACAGAACATGGGCTATCGTCCGCCTCTGGAATATATGTCCCGAACTGTGCGCTGTGCCACGGATGAGATGATTATGCGTGAACTGATGATGGTAAAGTCCATGGGCGGCAACCTGATGCGTGTTCATGTGCATGCCGAGGCCGGTGTGACAGAAGGACTCAACGACTTCCGGTTTGCCGAGTATGCCGACCAGATGGGGCTTTATCTGATATGGGCCACAGCAGCATGGATTCGCGAGGGTGAGGCATGGAACGTGGATATTGCCAACTATCCCCTTTATATTCGTTCGGTCTATAATCATCCGTCCATCGTCCTGTGGGAAGCCAGCAATCACCCAAACAGATTCAAACGGCATGATGCTACTGATACACAGGACTACTTCGAACAGATTATAAGGTCCATCCTCTCGGCCGACTCTACCCGTCTGATATCGCCCACCTCCTTCTGGCAGCATTCCCACTATGCCAACTACGACGGCACAAAGGACTATAAAGGCAATGACCTGAAACCTAACCCGTGGCTGATGCACCGCATGATGACCCGTGGCAGTCAGGATGCCTATTCAGGCTATAGCAATAACTGGAGCCAGGTGCGCAAGATACCGAATGACTGGGCACGCCAGTGCCTTGAAGGCAAGGACTTGTGCTATTTCAACTTCGAGCATGAGGAGTCCATCGGCCAGCCCAACTGGAATCTGGCACGAAAGGAACCGTGGTATGAAGTAAAGTCCTACGAGTGGGACTACAGTGTAGGTAACATAGGGCGTGCGTTTGAGACCTCGGAGTGGCGGGCCAGCCAAGCGTATCAAGCTTTCGGAGCATGGGAGTCGATGAAGATGCAGACACTGGCCGGAGTAAGTGGCTATTCGTGGTGTACGATGGAGTCAGGTGCCAATATGGTTACCTATTTGAAACCGCTCATTGACCCCTTCCTCGTGCCCAAATTGGCTTTCTATGCCAACCGAATGGCATTCCAGCCTCTCTGGGCAGGCAGTGACAATGTAGACACGGTTTATGGGCCTGATGACAGCATCCGTCCCGTCATTTTCAACATGGGCGAAGCCTGTACGGTAACACTTACGGTGGTACTGCAGAACGAAAAGGGGAAGACACTGGAGAAAAAGACATTCAAGAACATCAGTGTGCCTGAGGGGAGAAGCGTAACCCATCTTGATGCCTTCCGCTTCCGCAACAAATCCGAAGGATGCCGTTTCATTGTGTATAGGATAAAAAGACAATAATCATTATGAAGAAAACCTTGATTTCATTTATCACATTACTTTGTGCACTGTCGGCCAATGCCTTAAAGGTCAAGAAGTCGTGTAGCGACCTACAGTTCCCTTCCCTTGCCACTATTTGGGACGAGGCCATGCCACTGGGTAACGGTCAACTGGGCGCTCTTGTGTGGCAGCGCGGAAACAGGCTATGCTTTTCTCTGGACCAGATGGAACTATGGGACTTACGGCGTACAGAGGACTATCTTCCAGAGGAATTCTCATTTGACTGGGTGAAAGCGCATATACGCGCTCGGGATTATGCCCCTGTGATTACGACTTTTGATAAGATAAGGGGCAAATATGTAGGGCCCACGAAGATTCCAGGAGCTTCCCTGGAATTTGAAACAGAAGCTTGGGGAAAGGTTAACTCTACACACCTGTTCCTAAAAAGTGGACTGTGTAGGGTGGATTGGGACTCTGGTATATCATTGGAAACCTTCGTGCAAGCCAATCAGCCCGTAGGATGGTTCGTTTTCCAGAATGTGCCAGAATCTTCTTTCAGTCCCATACTCATTCCTCCCCCATACGGAACTACTCTGTCCGCCCTTGGCTACAGACAGGGCAGAGCGAACAGGGACGACAACACGATTACCTACCACCAGGAGGGATACGGAGGATTCTTCTACGATGTAGCCGTCGGGTGGAAACGCTCAGGCAATACCATTGTGGGAGCATGGAGTGTATCATCTTCACTTGGCGAGACAAAAGCACAAGAGGAAGTAGAGGTCGCACTTCACACTGGTCTGAAAAATGCCTATCGTGGCCATTGCTCTTTCTGGAAAGAATTTTGGGAATGTTCAGTGGTGAGTATACCAGATACAATGGTTCAGCAACAGTATGACCGCGAAATGTATAAATTCGGATCTGCTGCGAGGGAATACTCCTATCCCATATCTTTACAAGGCGTTTGGAGTTCCGATGGTTTGAGTCTGCCTGTCTTCAAAGGAGACTACCACAACGATTTGGAAACTCAGCTCAACTATTGGCCAACCTATACAGGGAACCATCTGAGTGAAGGCATGAGCCTTTTGAATACACTTTGGAATCAGAGAGATACATACAAGGAATACACGCGACGCTTCTTTGGGAAAGAAGGAATAAATGTACCTGGTGTCGCAACACTTGACGGTCATGTCATGGCTGGTTGGATTCAGTACCATATGGCACAAACTACAGGAGCATGGCTTTCACACCACTTTTATCTTCATTGGAAATATTCCGCTGACAAAGCGTTTCTTGCCAATCGGGCATATCCTTTTATGCGTGATGTAGCTACTTTCCTGGAGCAACAATCAGGGGTTGATAAAGACGGAATAAGAACCCTGGAATACAGCACCAGCCCGGAAATTAACGACAACAGTATTGATGCCTGGTTCCCCCGGATGACAAACAACGACCTCTCGCTTATGAAGTTCGTTTTCACTGCCGCTGCTGAAATGGCAGATTCCTTGGGCTTTAAAGAATCCACCCGCTGGAAGGATATCGCTTCGCAGCTTCCACCCTTTTCATACGACGAAGACGGGGCCCTTTCCATTGCGCCCGATTTCGGATACAGAACTTCCCACCGCCATCTGTCCCATGCCATGCCCATTTATCCGTTGGGCCAAATTGACGTAAGTCATAGCGCATCCGAACAATGTATAATTGATTCCACCTTAGCAGGAATTCAAAGATACGGTTTCACCGAGTGGTGTGGTTACTCCCATGCTTGGCTGGCAAGCCTTGAAGCGCGAGCCAGACACGGCAATAAGGCATTGGAGGCTCTGAAAAACTTCCGTCATTGCTGTTTAAAAAACTCCTTTCATGCACACGGAGACCAGACCAGGACCAAGTATGGAATACGTATGCGGGCATTTACCCTAGAAGGGAACTTTGCCTATGCCGCCGGTTTGCAGGAGATGCTGCTGCAAAGCCATACAGGTATTATAGAGGTGTTCCCGGCCCTGCCGCTTGAATGGAAAAATGTGAAGTTCTCCCGATTGCGTGCCGTAGGAGCCTTTCTCGTTTCGGCCGAGATGAAGGACGGAGAGGTGGCGTTGCTGAATGTCTATAGCGAGAGGGGAGGCCACCTGAGAATCCGCCATCCGAAAACAGGAGAAATCGTCGAATATGAGACAAAAGCCGGGCAAACTTACGTAATCATCCCTGCAAAAGGTTCAAAAGGTTGAACTTCGCTCGACTCCTGTCACGACTCGGCAGAATTCAAGCAAGCTTGGTTCTGGGTTCGCTGCTTCAGGAGTAAAAACCTTGCCATATATTTGGCGGGATGGAAATATCTCCGTATTTTTGTCTCCGGATTCCTTGCATTCTATTGCTATGGAGCAGCGATGATTTATTAGAGTTATGACAGCAGAAGAAGAGAAGATAATCCAGATGATACTAAAGTGTTGCTAGAATGAACTTGAAAGAAGAGGAATGGCGTACGCTGGTAAAATTATATCTGGGCAAGAGTGATGAGGCAATGGAGGACGCACTCCTTAATAGCACTTACCGAATTTTACTGCAAATATAGCAAAAGCAGATGAAAAAGTGGACATTCCGATATTAAAAGGAAAAAAGATGGATTGTTTTTGTGTTTTCTGCGGCTAAATGACTATTTTTGCATTCAAATGCCTGCAAAAAACAACCGTGGATGAGCCGAAACGCTCATTGCAGGCAATAGAATGGAATCATTACCCGCCCGCCTCGAGTTGGGCGAAAATGTAATTATTACAAATAAAATAGGCTGAGCATGGACACATTAGAACACATAAAACGAAAAATCTATGAGATACGAGGCCGCAGGGTGATGCTTGACTCCGACCTTGCCACACTATATTGCGTTGAGACGAAGAATCTGAAAAGGGCTGTCAAGAGGAATATTGAACGTTTCCCCGATGACTTTATGTTCGAACTGACCAAGGAAGAATATGATGCTTTAAGGTGCCAAAATTTCACCTTAAAGAACGGTGGTCGTGGGCAGCACAGCAAGTATCTCCCCTTTGCCTTCACTCGCGAGGGTATTGCTATGCTGTCAGGGCTTCTTAAGTCGGAAATTGCCGTGCAGGCCAACATCAACATCATGCGAGCATTCTTCCAAATGCAGGAAGCATTGCTCATCGTCAGCAATACCCATTTGCAACTGGAACAAATTCGCGCTGAAATCAAGCAACTACGCACCCACATGAACGACACGTTAGCCGGCCAAAACGAAATCAACGAGTTGACCCGCGCTCAGCTCGATGCCATTAGCGACGCCCTGACAGAATTGCAGAACCAAGGTAAAAAATCGTTTTCTCTGCCGGAGATTGGCTATGCCGCCATTCAGAAACGGAGGGAGGAAGAGAAACAGAAATAAGTATATGGACATACCCTTCAATCAAAGATTAAAAACTGCCAAACATCTGCTGCTACTGCTGCTGAGCGTATGCTGCGCCCGCCCCGCTCTGGCATGGGAGCGCCAGGCTATATGGGCCCCGGGCAAGATGCCCGATGCCCAGCCCCACCAGATTGCGGCCATGACCGACGAGTCGGAAGGTGAGAACTTCGACCCCGACAAGCATCGTATGCCCTACCTGGAATGGTTCGAGGCTCCGCCCGAAGGCGTGAGGAACGGCGGGTGCATGATACTGATCTCCGGCGGCGGCTACAGAAGGTGCTGCGACATACCCCTGGTCCGCCTCTGGCACAAGACCTTCACGGAGCTGGGTTTCCAATGCGTGAACCTCGTATATCGGACGCCCAGGCCCACGGGGCTGCCCTTCTACCAATCGGCATGGGAGGACGGCCAGCGCGCCGTGCGCATGGTGAGGAGCCAGGCACGCCGCCGGGGCTTCGACCCGGAAAGGATAGGGACCATCTCCATGTCGGCCGGATCGCACCTGGCTATGCTGCTTGCCACCAGCTCACAGACCCCCGCCTACGAGCCCACGGACGAGACGGACACGGTGCCCTGCCACATCAACTGGGCGGTGGTGAATGCTCCAACCTACGTGGCATCCGACGGCGAGGCGGGGACCATCGACGCCCGGATGGGATATGGCGTTGACGTGCACATATCCGGCTTGCTGAAATTCGACCATAAGACGTGCCCCATGACCCTGCAGCATGGAGGCAACGACCTCAACTCGCCCAACGCCTCCACCCTGATATACCGCGAGCTGCGCAAGCGCAAGATTCCTGCCGAGCTGCACCTGTACCCGGGTCGGGGGCACGGCGCATACGGACTGGAGCGTGCCGTGGAGTTTATGAGGCAGATGGGCTATATGGGCCCTGTGGAGCCCGAGGTGGACATCATGAGCCGGTATGCCAGCGACGATGCGCGGCGCGAGAAGGTGACTGAGGACATCTGGCCCCAGGGCAAGATGCCCGACACCCAGGCGCACCAATGCAAGCCCTACATAGAATGGCATTTCCCCCGGGAGCTGAAGACGAAGGCCATACAGATTATCTATTCGGGCGGCAGCTACATGAGCAACGACCCCGACGGATTCGAGGTGACTCCCGTGCGGCGCTACCTCAACGAGAGGGGCATGACGGTGGTGACACTTAAGTACCGTACGCCGCGACCCACGCCACAGAGCGGTCTGGCCAAGCACACCACGGCTTGGCAGGACCTTCAGAGGACCGTCAGGATCGTGCGCAGCAAGGCGGGAAGCCTGGGCCTCGACCCCGACCACATAGGTATAATGGGCTGCTCGGCCGGAGGGCATCTGACCCTGATGGGCACCACATCGTCCCTGCACCAGTCCTACCTGCCCATAGACGAGACGGACAGGCTGCCCTGCAATGTGCAATGGGGAATAGCGCTCTATCCCGGCTATGTGCTGACCGACGGGGCGGAAGAGCCCAACAGCCAGGGGGGCAACATAGACGATGCTGTACTGGTGCCCGAATTCAACTTCGACCTGCAGACGGCTCCCATGCTCTTCCTGCACGGCGATGCCGACGAATGGGCCGCCATGAACTCGGTGAAGGTGTGGGAGAAGATGCGAAGCATGGGCGTACAGAGCGAACTGCACACCCTGGCTACCCGCAACCATTGCTTCCAGCTTTCGGCATCGCCCGGCACGGGCAGCTACAGCTTCCTGGATAGGATTAGCGACTTCCTGCAATATGTGCTGAATTTATGAAACTATAGATTAAGGAAATGAATATGAAGAGATTTATGCATGGCTGCCGGGTGCTGCTGCTCCTGGCAGTAGGGTGCGGGCTAATGTCGTTCCGCACGGCCGATGAGCGGGCTGCTGAGGCTCTGGCCCGACGGGTGTTGGGAAACAAGGCCCGGGCGGTGACCTTCGAACAGACAGACGCTACGGCCGACTGCTACGAGCTGCTGCAGAGGGGCAAGAAGGTACTGATACGGGGAAACAATGCCAACTCTATGGCCGTAGGTCTGAACCGCTACATACAGCAGTACTGCCTGGCCAACGTGAGCTGGTACGACTTCAACCCCGTGGAGCTGCCCCGAACGATGCCACAGGTGCCACAGAAGGTGACGGGCAGGGCGGTGCTACCCACCAGGTTCTTCCTGAACTACTGCACCTTCGGATATACGATGCCCTGGTGGAAATGGGAGCAATGGGAGCGCTTCATCGACTGGATGGCCCTGAACGGCGTGAACATGCCCCTGGCCATAACCGGACAGGAAGCCGTGTGGCAGAAGGTATGGCGGCGATATGGCATGACGGACGAGCAGATACGTGCCTACTTTACCGGCCCGGCACATCTGCCCTGGCAGCGCATGATAAACATAGACCGGTGGCAGGGGCCGTTGCCGCAGAGTTGGATAGACGGGCAGGCAAGCCTGCAGAAACGCATCCTGGAACGCGAACGCGAGCTGAACATGACGCCCGTGCTGCCTGCCTTCTCGGGCCATATACCTGCCGAGCTGGAACAGACGAAGCCGGGCATCCGTACCTCGAAAGTGAACCGTTGGTGCTACTTTGCCGAGAAGTACCGCTGCACCTACCTGAGTCCCGCTGATCCGGCCTTCGCCAGCATACAGAGGGATTTCCTGGAGGAGCAGACGCGGATGTACGGCACAGACCATATATACGGCGTGGACCTCTTCAACGAAGTGTCGCCCCCATCGTGGGAACCCGACTCGCTCCACAAGATATCGGCCGGCGTATTCAAGTCCATGACGGACGTTGATCCCGAAGCCGTTTGGCTGCAGATGGGGTGGCTCTTCATCTCCGCCCGGCATTCCTGGACACCCGAGCGGATAAAGGCCTACCTCTCGGCCGTGTCCAAGGGGCGGATGATTATGCTCGACTACGAAAGCGACTACACCGAGATATGGCGCAAGACGGAGAAGTTCTACGGGCATAAGTTCATCTGGTGCTACCTGGGCAACTTCGGGGGCATGACGGAAATAGAGGGCGACTACAAGCTGAATGCCAGGCTGATAGCTGCCGCAAAGGAAGAGGGAAGCCCCGAGATGGCCGGCATCGGCTCCACCCTGGAGGGATTCGGCTTGAACGAGCCTGTCTATGAGGCGCTGATGGCTCAGGCATGGGACACAGGCGTTGGTTTCGATGCCTATATCGACAATATTGCCGACCGCCATCTTGGACGGGTGGATCCTGCCTTCCGTGCCTTCTGGCACATGATGGTGGACAAGGTGTGCACCACCCATACCAGCACCGGCGCGGCAGGCATCATAAATGCTCACCCGAATCTGGAAGGTGAATGGAACTGGACCACGGAACTACGGAAGGGATACGACATCAACAACCTGGAGGAGGCCCTGGCCGTGCTGGAGACGGTACAGGGCACGTCGGGCTATTTCCGCTTCGACCTGGCCAATACGCGGCGCCAGTCTATCCGCAACAGGGCCCTGGCCGTCAGAGACCGCTTCGCCAAAGCCTACCGGGCAGGCGACCGCGATGGTATGGTGGCCGCAAAGGATGAGTTCCTGGGGATGTGCGACCAGATGACCGAGGTGCTGAGGACGTGCCCCGAGTTCTCGCTGGACAACTGGATACGCGATGCCAGGGCCTGGGGCAAAAGCGAGGCGGAGAAGGACTACTTCGAGATGAACGCCCGCACGCTCATCACGCTATGGGGCGACACCACTCATCTCTCTGACTATGCCAACCGCGACTGGGACGGTCTGGTGGAGACGTTCTACAAGGTGCGCTGGCAGATGTTCTTCGATGCCGTACTGGCTGCCTTCGATGCCGGCGAACCGTTTGTGAACATCACCTCGTCACATAGGCTGAACGGGAAGACCCAGGAGGAATGCGCCAGAGCCCTGAAGCTGGATGCAGAGATATGGGACTTCGAACGCAAATGGGCTCATTGGCAACAGTAGGGGCTGATCGCTTGTACCACTTCCCTCACCATTGCCTCGCTGGTATGCCCGCCCATGCGTAGGGAACCGTGAATCTCTGTGGCTCCCGTTTCCGACAGGATTTGTGCGGCGTTCTGCGGACTTACACCTGCACCGGGCATGATGATGATGCGGCCTGCAGCCTGCCCGACCAACTGGCGCAGCAGGGGGATACCCTCCCGGGCAGAGGCGGCCTGACCGGAGGTGAGCAGCCGGTTGCACCCCAGCTGGATGATGTCCTCGAGCGCCTGTTGGGGCTTTCGGCAGACGTCGAAGGCGCGATGGAAGGTGACGCTCAGTCCCTGACTGGCTTCCATCAGGCGGCGGCAAAGGGGCATGTCGATATCGCCCTCCGCGGTCAGCGCGCCCCAGACAACGCCCCGGGCACCCAGTCGGCGCGCAGACGCTATCTGTTGCTCCATCAGTATTCTCTCTTCCTTATTGTAGACAAAATCTCCTTCGCGCGGACGGATCAGTACATGCACCCTGATGCCACTTGCTACGGCCTTCTCTATCAATCCGGATTGGGGGGTAAGCCCGTCCAGCTCCAACGCCTCGCAGAGCTCTATGCGCTGGGCTCCTCCGGCCTTTGCCGCCAGTACACTCTCCCAGTCGGCACAACAGACTTCCAGTTTCATTCGCGTATTATTTGTTTGATGCAAAGTTAGCGCTTTTCCGGCTTACCGGGACTGAGTCTACAGTTAAATTTATTTAAAATGACGGAGATATGTGGGAGAATTACGTTAAAAGTTGTATCTTTGCACCGACAAGCCTTGCGGAAATGCCATTCGAGGTGGTTCTGTTCCACTTTTCCGCAGGCTCCACTTGAGATTGCAAAGAAACCTTTAAATTGAACGCAACGGTTATGAAACGATATGCTTGCCTGCTTCTCCTGGTTTGCCTCATGCTTTGTCGCGGCGGTGCATGGGCAAAGGCAGAGCCGCATACCGTCGCCTTTCCGCCCCTCTCACTCCATTACGACAGGCCTGCTGAGTTCTTCGAGGAGGCCCTTGTCATCGGCAACGGAAGGCTGGGGGCTACGGTCTATGGCGGTACGAGGGAGGACCGGCTGGAGCTGAACGACATCACCTTCTGGACGGGCGAGCCCCGCCGGCAGGTGTTCAACCCCGATGCGCACAAGGCGCTAGCAGGCGTTCGCGAAGCGCTGTTCCTCGAGGACTATAAGACGGCCGAGGAACGCATGCTGAAGATGCAGGGCAACCGTTCCGAACAGTTCCAGCCGCTGGGCGAACTGATACTCGACTATGGCGACGAAGCGGGCATCGAGGGCTATTCCCGATGGCTCGACCTGACTGATGCTACGGCCCACAATACCTATCTGCGTGGCGGCAAGCGCGTATCTACCGACTACTTCGTGTCCTCGCCCGACAGCGCTATCGTCATCCGCCTGCGTGCCCAGTCGCCCCTTTCCCTGCGACTGCACTACAAGACGCAGCAGCCTGCCACGATAGCGGTGGGCAATGACCGCCTGACCATCGACGGCTATGCTGCATACCATGCCGTCATCAGTCGCTACGCTGTGAACAATCAGACTCATTTCTTCGACCCGGACCGGGGCATACATTTCCGCACAATTGTGCGCGTAGTACCGAAGAACGGTACGCTAACGCCCGGTCCGGACGGCTACCTTCAGCTCGAGGGCTGTACCGAGGCGCTTGTCTTTATCGTGAACGCCACCAGCTTCAACGGCTACGACAAAGACCCTGTGAAGGAAGGCAGACCGTATCGCGAGACAGCCAATCGCTGCATGGAACGCGTCAGCGCGAAGTCGTTCGGTAAACTGTTGAGGGCTCATGTCCACGATTACCGCCAGTATTTCAGCCGCGTATCGCTGGACCTCGGGCAGACGTCCCCCGACATTTCCGCTCTGCCCACCGATGAACAGCTCCTGCGCTATACCGACCGGCACGAGGCGAACCCCGACCTGGAGGAACTCTACTTCCAGTACGGCCGCTATCTGCTCATCTCCAGTTCGCGAACGCCCTCCGTTCCGGCCAACTTGCAGGGACTCTGGAACCGTTCGATGCTGCCGCCCTGGAGCTCTAACTACACAACCAATATCAACCTCGAGGAGAACTACTGGGCTGCCGAAGTGACGAACCTGAGCGAGATGCACAGCGTACTGCTTTCCTTCATCGAGGCCCTCTCCCGTACCGGTGTGGCAACTGCCCGGGCATACTACGGCGTGGACGAGGGCTGGTGCCTGAACCACAACAGCGACATCTGGGCGATGACCAATCCCGTGGACGGAGGCATCATGTATGCCAACTGGCCTTTAGGAGGTGCTTGGGTATCGACACATATATGGGAACACTACCTTTTCACGGGCGACCGCGACTTCCTGTCCCGGTATTACCCCGTACTGCGCGGCGCTGCCCAGTTCTGTCTGGGCTGGCTGATAGAGAAAGACGGCGTGCTGCTTACTGCCCCCTCCACGTCGCCCGAGAATATGTATGTCACCGACTCCGGCTATAGGGGTTCGGGCTTTTATGGCGGTTCTGCCGACATAGGTATGATACGCGAGTGCCTGTCTGATGCCCTGGAGGCAGCAAGGCTCATCGGGACGGATGCCGAGCTTCAGGCGCGCATCGAGCAGACGATCCCACGACTGATGCCTTACAAAATAGACAGGGACGGCAAGTTGCAGGAGTGGTTCCACGACTGGCGCGACAATGAACCGACTCACCGCCATCAGTCGCACCTCTTCGGTCTGTACCCCGGGCATCATATCACGCCCGAAGCGACGCCAGACCTCGCGCGTGCGTGTGCCCGTACATTAGATATACGTGGTATGGAGACGACGGGATGGAGCGCGGGATGGCGGGTGAACCTGTTCGCGCGCCTGCTGGACAATGCCCGCGCCTACGGTATGCTGCAGCGCTTACTCCGTTACATATCCCCCGACGAATACCGCGGAGAGGGCGCACGACGGGGTGGCGGAACGTATCCAAACCTGCTGGATGCGCATTCCCCGTTCCAGATAGACGGTAACTTCGGGGGCTGTGCCGGCATCGCTGAGATGCTTCTGCAGTCTACGCCTTCGGACATCCATCTTCTTCCTTGCTTGCCCGATGCCTGGCGCGACGGCAGTTTCCGTGGCCTCTGTGCACGGGGAGGCTTCGTCATCGACATGGCATGGAAGCAGGGACGCGTCACCGCTCTCACCATACAATCCCGCCAGGGAGGCACAACAACGCTCCACTACAACGGCACTCGGCAGGGCGTGACCCTTCGGGCTGGGCAGCGGAAGACCATAAAGATTCACCCATAAGAAACAAATCATCACTCAACAATATTAAAACCTATTCGATATGTATACACAAGAACACGGGCTCTACATAGCCCACTGCGAGAACGGACCACTCAGCATCATCGGCAAGATGGCGAACCGCCACGGGCTGGTGGCCGGTGCTACTGGTACGGGAAAGACCGTAACCCTGCAAGTCATTGCCGAAAGTTTCTGCCAGGCAGGCGTGCCTTGCTTCATGGCTGACATGAAGGGCGACCTCTCCGGAATCAGTCAGCCAGGTAAGATGTCGGGATTCATTGAGAAGCGCATGCCGGAGTTCGGCATCGAGAATCCTCAGTTTGCAGGCTGTCCGGTAAGGTTCTTCGATGTCTTCGGAGAACAAGGACACCCTATGCGCGCAACCATCTCACAGATGGGGCCGCAGCTGCTCTCGCGCCTGCTCGGACTGAATGAAACACAGGACGGCGTGCTTCACATCGTGTTCCGCATCGCTGACGAGAGGGGGCTTCTGCTGCTTGACCTGAAGGATCTGCGCGCAATGCTCGACTGGGTGTCCAAGCACGCTAAGGAATATACTACTACCTACGGGAATATCTCGGCTGCATCCATAGGGGCAATCCAGCGCGCCCTGTTGGCACTGGAGGCACAGGGAGCCAATCAGTTCTTCGGGGAGCCAAGCTTCGATATCCACGACTTGCTTCAGACGCAGGGCGGACGCGGCATCATGAATGTCTTGGCTGCAGACAAGTTGATGATGCAACCCAAGCTGTACAGCACCTTCCTCCTGTGGCTCCTCTCAGATCTCTATTCGCAGTTGCCGGAAGTCGGAGACCTTCCTCTTCCCAAACTCATCTTCTTCTTCGACGAGGCGCATATGCTCTTTGAGGACACCTCCAAGGCAATGACCGATAAGATCGAGCAGGTAATTCGCCTGATACGCTCGAAGGGAGTAGGCATCTACTTCGTGACGCAGAGCCCGACAGACGTGCCCGAAGTCATTCTGGGCCAGCTGGGCAATCGTGTGCAGCATGCTCTCCGGGCCTACACACCCAAGGACCAGAAAGCGGTACGTACGGCAGCTGACACCTTCCGGCCTAATCCTGCCTTCAAGACAGACGAGGCTATCACGAATCTGGAGACTGGCGAGGCGCTTGTGTCGTTCCTCGACGAGAAGGGTGCACCCTCCGTTGTGGAGAGGGCAAAGATTCTCTTCCCCCTCAGCCAGATAGGTGCCATCACGGAGGGTCAGCGCATAGATGCCATCAAGCAGTCCGACCTCTATGGCAAGTACGACAAGCCCTTTGACCGCGAGAGTGCCTTCGAAGTGCTGATGGCTGAGGCAGAGGAAGCCTTGCAGGCTGCTGAAGAGGCCGCAGGAGCCACCGCCAAGGGGAAACAGAAGGCAGCGAAGGGGAAGCCCGGCATCGTATCGAAAGTCGTCAAGGCCGTTATCACCGCAATCACGGGCACATTGGCCACCGTGCTTGGCTCCTTCGTCTCGGATATGATTACGGGTAAGAAGACTAAATCCAAGACCTCGGCCACCGGCAAGATGGCCAAGAACGCTACTTCAGCAGCTACGCGAACGATTACGCGCGAACTGACCCGCGACATTTTGGGAAATCTGGTAAAGTGAGGAGTACTTAGGATTCCCTACTTCAGCACCTTGCGCCCACCGCGAACGAAAATGCCTCGTCCGGTGGGTGTAGGCGTTGATATGGCCGTGCCGTCAAGACGATACCAGGGCAGATCCGCCTTTTGCTCGTCCACTAGAATGGGCAGGCCCGTGGTGACGTCCTCAACCCGCAGGGTAACAGAACTGATACCGAAGGTGAAGCGTAGGGTGAAGCGGTAAATGGCGCCCTCCTCAAGTGCAGCACCCGGCTTCAGAAAGACATTGCCGTTGTCGTGCCCGTTTGTGCCGTTCCCTATGCCAAAGAGAGCGCTGACGCTGGTGATGCGGTTCTCTCCACTTCCGTGAAACTCACCTCCCCATCCTTTCTGATGGAAGAACTTGAAGCCGACGTTATTGGCATCCAGGTGCTTGCCCACCTGCAGCGTCAACTGATGGGTGCGCTCTTCTACAGGAGACATACACATCGCCCCTTCGTCGGCACTCCAACTATGTCCGGCTGCCTGGTAGCTGGGCTTGCCGATACCCTCGTTACCGATAACCCATACGGCACCGCTTCCGTTTGTGGCCAGTTTGGCCGGCTCCCCCTTTGTGTCGATGGTCTCTACGCTGATGTAGTTCATGTCCAGGTCGGCCAGAATGCGGTAGTGTCCGTCGATAGCCAGGAAACGCAGGGTACCGTCTTCCTGTTGGCAGAAAAAGTCCCAGTCGGCTTCCAGCTGGGCATCGTGGCCTTGTGTCATGATGCTGTAGCATTGCCCTTGTTTCATATCAGCATCTGTCTGGTAGCGTTGATAGGCGGTACAGGTCATTTCCTCTCCATCCAGCAGAACTTTCTTGTTGCCTGTGTCTTGTTTGAGTAGCAATCTGTAGACGGTGTTCCGCAGCGTGCCCTGTCGGTCGTCGGAGTGGTAATCCCAGTACATACCGCCCTTGAAGTGCTGGGCCATGATATAGCGGCACTTGTACTCTATGGAGCGCTCGTTGTCGAAGTCCATATAGAATGTGCCGTCGCTCTTCTTCAGCCAGGGCACCTTGCCCCGGTCGTCCCAGTCCTCAGTATAGTTTCCTGTTGCCAGCAAGTCCTTCACTCTTTGGTAGCTTTGCTCCCCGCGGTTTAGCTCGTGACCGTAAAGGGGCATTCCCATCACAAGCTTCGTTGTGGGAACGCCCGCGCTGAGATGGGCGTTCATTGCCATCTGGCAAGAGTAGTATCCCTTGCTCACCGGACCGTTCGCCTTGTAGAGTGCTGCGTGGTGATTGGGCGGGCTGGCCATATTGTAGCACATCACGTTTACAAAGTCCATGTACTGAATGAAGTCTCTGAAGTTGTAGGCAGATGTCTCGTAGTTTGAGGCCATTGTCAGGAGAAGATCTTTGCCTAAAGCGGTCCGAAGGTCGCGCATGAGCAACGTATAGTTACCTTTGTCGGCCGATGATGCTCCAATCAGTCCGCCCGCTGTACTGCCCGGAAACTCCCAGTCGATGTCTATACCGTCTAGGTCGTAGCGGTCGTATGTCTGGCGCACCGATGTGCAGAAGGCCAGGCGAAGCTTCTCGTCGCGCGCCATTTCACTGAAACCACCCGAGCCCCATCCACCGATGGACAGGAGTACATTGAGCTCAGGATTACGTTTCTTTAGCGCCACGATCTGTTGCAGGCGCGAGGTGTTGTCAATCGTTACCGACTGGAAGTCTTTGCCGACGTGCCCAAAGGCATAGTTGATGTGCGTCATCCGCGACGGGTCGGGCAGTCCTTGTGACCAGGAGGTGACATAGGCTACTACGTAGTAATCATCGGCAGCCCGAACGTACGTAACGCAAAAAACGTTACACAGCAAGCCTATGGCCAGTAAAAGAGTCTTGACATGCTTCTTCATTATAGTTGTTTTGAATCTTTATTATAGTTGTTTCGAACTTTTATATGTCTTAATCCTTTTTCTTTAGCAAAGGTATAGTTTTTTCTCCACTTGGCCTCCTTGTCTGGTATGAAAGTGAGGTGGGGAAGACAAAAATGTCATTAATTCAACCTTCGAGGGACGCGTTTAAACCCAAACCCATATAAAGCATTTCCTTTACACCAGTAGAATAAAAAGATGCTATTTATAGAGGAAATCGGTCGTTAGCGTTATGATGATACAAGTAGCTTTTGACATCGCCCTTCTGACGAAACGTGAAACTACGAGAGCTAGACCCTGAAAGCAATCATCATTGGGCATAACATTAACATTTACCACATATATACTATACCATATTGGGTATAAATCAAGATAAATCGCGATTCTTATACCCGAATTGATATATTATTCACAATAATTATGTATCTTTATACCCGTTAAGGTATAATAATCGTTATGAGTTTATCGGAGCATATTAAACTAAAACGGAAGAAAAACGGTCTTTCTCAGGTAGAGTTAGCTGAGAGGGCTGGAGTGGGACTTAGGTTTGTAAGGGATCTCGAACAAGGTAAGCAGACCCTGAGAATGGATAAGGTAAATGATGTTCTTGCCTTGTTTGGAGAACATCTTGGACCTGTAAAAACTGATATGACATGAAACAGGCAGGTATCTATGTCAATGATGTCTTCTGCGGAATCCTCACAGAATATGATAGAGCAGATGAAGACATACCTTCCCAAATGGAAAGAACTCATCAGCCAATCATTTCTACCAGAGAAGATGAAGGTTGACTATTGTACTTTACTTGATAAAAGGAATAGCGCTTTGAATGTTATCAAATAAAAAAATTATTACTGTCCGCTAAAGATTGAGTCATCAGACAAAAATTAGGGCTGTCACCACTCAAAGGTGTCAGCCCTTTTGGTTATCTTTGCAGTCGTCAAACATAAACAAACATAACCATGAAAAGTACACATTTTTTAGACAGCCGGTAATATGGTCAGCTGATAAAATCGCTTGAACGTGATATAATTGTTGAAATGAGCCGCAAAGGTTGGAATTATTTTCCAAATCTCGCCTGAACCACATTCACAACGTAGTCGCCCAGTTTTTCACACTCGTTGATGAGGTCGATGTAGAGAGTGCCGATGGCATAGTCGTATTCGCGCTCGTTGACGGCACGGATATTGTCTGCCTTCAGCTGCTGGCGCTTCTGGTTGATATCGTTCTCTATACGGAATGTCTCGTTGATGTCGTGTTCGTAGCGGTGACCAGTCATAATGGTATTCATTTGCGTCAAGGCATCGTCACAAAGCGTCATCATGACTTGTATCTGGGTTCGCTGGACGGCAGTAAATTCTTTGCCGCTCTCTTGCAGACGGTTCAATGTGTTTGCCTGTTTGAAGCAGGCATCACCAATGGATTCCAATTCGCCAACCTCACGCAGCATCTGCCGTACTTTCTGTTTTGTCTCGTCGCTCAGGTGGTTTTCGCTCACCTGTTCCAGGAATCGTGCTATCCCCATCTCCATGCGGTCGGCAAAGTCCTCTTCCTGTCCTATTTGATCGTACAGATGCATGAACTTGTCCTCATCATGTTCGTCCATCAGACAGCGCACCATTCCGAACATCTTTTGCACTCGCACGCCAAACCGAGCTGTTTCTTTTTGAGCCTGCAGAACGGAGATTTCAGGCGTCTGCATCAGGTTGGCCTGAATATACAGAAGGCGGAACTGCTCCTGTTGGGGTTGCTGCTTCTCGGGCAACAGCCAGCAGACGATGCGCTCCATCCAGGGAGTCAGTCCTATCAAGACGGCTGTGTTCGTCACGTTGAAGCAGGTGTGGAACATTGCCAGTACCACAGGCAGGCGTTCGACCTGTCCCCCAATCGATGGATTATAGCCCACCAGCCGACACACCATATCGACGAAAGGATAAAACACGCACAGCACCCATACGACTCCGAACACATTGAACAGCAGATGTGCCAAAGCTGTCCGACGGGCTTGCGTGTTTGCCCCAAGGGCTGCGAGATTGGCCGTTGCCGTGGTCCCTATGTTCTCACCCATCACCAAGGCTATGCCAAGATAGATTGGCAGCACACCGGTGGAACAAAGCAGTATGGTGATGGCCATCACTGCGGCTGATGACTGTACGATGCAGGTGATAAGTGTGCCGATTCCCAGAAAGGCCAGGATCGTCAAATAGCTGTCAGTATCAAACGAAGCGAAGAAGCTGACCACCGCCTCGTTGTGCTCCAGATCCATCTCCTTACCCGCTGTGCTCAGCATGGCCAGCGACAAGAACATGAATGCGATACCAAACAGGAAGTCGCCCAAAAAGCGGTGCCGTTTCATATAGATGAGTACAATGCCGACGAGGAATGCCGGGAATACGACGTTGGTCAAATCAACGTTATAGCCCAAAGACATAATCCAGGCCGTCAGCGTCGTTCCGATGTTAGCACCCATAATAACAGAAATGGCCTGTGACAATGTCAGAAGTCCTGCCGACACGAAGGAAACTGTCATGACAGTGGTTGCTGACGATGACTGTACGGCGCAAGTCACAAATACTCCCGTCAGCATACCAGTTAGCCGGTTGGTTGTCATCCGTGCCAGAATATGTCGCAGCTGCGGACCAGCCATTTTCTGTAGTGCATCACTCATCATTCGCATGCCAAAGATGAGCAGACCCAGTGCTCCCAACAGCTTCAGCGATACCATCACATAGTCTTGAACAGTTTCCATTTGCTTTCTCGATGTTTATGTTTTGAGTACAAAATTATGCTCAATTAATGTAACCATCAAGAAAAAAGTATTACAATGTCGTTACATAGCGGTATTGTAACAACATTGTAATATGTAGGTCAATAAAAGCATAAAAAGAAACAAGCGAAGTAGTATTCAAGTTACTTCGCTTGTTTCTTAATACTCATCCTCGTTGAACAAAAAGTCCTCCTTCGTAGGATAGTCGGGCCACAATTCTTCGATGTTCTCGTAGATGTCGCCCTCGTCCTCTATCTCGTTTAGGTTCTCTATAACTTCAAGCGGTGCTCCGCTACGCTGGGCATAGTCAATGAGTTCCTCCTTGGTCGCAGGCCAAGGTGCATCTTCCAGCTTGGATGCTAATTCCAATGTCCAATACATATTTTATCTTGCTTTTAATCAGACGTTATTACTTGCTATTTACTTACCTTTTTGGGCACAATCCCGTTTTTGGCGTGCAAAGATACGAATAAGCGAGAGATAAACAAAATAAATCGGTATTTATTTTTTATCCGAGCGGCAGTATTTTCGAGACACTGGTCTCAAAATTACGAATAAGTGAGCAGAATACAAAATAAAAAGCGGATTTTTTTATTTTTATTCTCGAGCGAGAGTAATTTCGACCGAAGGTCTCCACCTCTACTTCGTTACTCTCACGCCCACTTCTGTCACGTTGGGAATAGTCTCTCTATTCATAATGTGGTAAAGGCGTAAGCGGCCTTGGGCGTTTCCGTGCAGGGTAAGGCGCCGTATGGGCTTTTCGTATTGGTAGATGTTGACGCCTCGTCCGCTGAAGTCACCCAAACTGTCAATGAACAGGTATTCCATTGTGTCGGTCTGCACAGAATGCCCATCCCATTGCTCGTCGATAACCAACCACAGGGAGATATAGGGATAGCGGTTCGTTAGGCGGAGCCCAACGTTGAGCCGGCATTCCTGGTCGGTTTGCACTTGTGGAAGGTCGAAGTAGAGGGTGTCGCTGCGATTCCATCCCTCAGCCCCAACATGGGAATAGGTATGCAAAAGGGTGTCCTGGCTGTTGCATGCCGACAGCAGGAAACAGGCTAAGATTAGTTTATGGACGTTTGAATTCAAGGTTCGGAAGGTTGATCGTTACGGCTTCCTGATTTTTTCTTTTTCTTTTTCTTTTTCTTCTTCTTGTCGAAGCGGTTCAGGTCTTCCTGCGTGGCCAGATCGACGGGCTTCTCGGGAATCTTGCGTCCGCCTTCTTCAATGGTGTCTGGCTTCTCGCCTTTCTTGTTCATTGCAATGATTTCCAAAGCGCGACTGGCGGGGATGGTGACCAGATTGGCTGCAACACGCTTGTCGGTACTGTAGGTGACCATTCCGCTTAGGATGTCGGACTTGAAGAGGTAGAAGTCGCCCTCCAGGCTCTGAAGCATGATCTCCTTGCTGGGCAGGCGGCGCGAGGCCTCTATGTATTGGTCCACTTCGTAGTTCATGCAACACTTGAGCTTGGCGCATTGTCCAGCCAGCTTTTGTGGGTTGAGGCTGAGGTCCTGGAAGCGTGCAGCGCTGGTACCTACGCTGACGAAGTTCTTCATCCAGGTGGCACAGCACAGCTCTCTGCCGCAGGGTCCGAAGCCGCCAATGCGTCCGGCCTCCTGGCGGGCACCGATCTGCTTCATCTCGATACGCACCCGGAAGGCTTCTGCAAGTACCTTGATGAGTTGGCGGAAGTCCACTCGCCCGTCGGCAATGTAGTAGAAGATGGCCTTGTTGCCATCGCCCTGATATTCCACGTCGCCAATCTTCATCTCCAGTCCTAAGTCCTTGGCGATCTGGCGGCTGCGGATCATCGTGTCGTGCTCACGAGCCTTGGCCTCGTGGTATTTCTCCATGTCTGTGTCGCGGGCAATGCGATAGATACGCTTTATTTCGTCCTGACTCTTCAGGTTGGCTTTCTTCATCTGCAGGGGTACAAGAGTGCCGGTCAGTGTAACCGTACCGATGTCATGACCCGGACTTGCCTCTACTGCAACGATGTCGCCCTTCTGCAGGGGCAGGTTGTTCAGGTTGCGGTAGTATCCTTTGCGGGTATTCTTGAACTGCACTTCCACCAGGTCTGTGAATTGCTCGTTCCCGGGTATGTCGGCCAGGTAGTCGTAGGTGTTCAGCTGGCAGTAATGGCCAATGTGGCATCCCTTGCGACTGAGGCCGTGTCCTGTTTGTCCGCAGACATATCTAAATTCGTTATTGTTCATATCTTATATTGTTTCATTCATTCTTTCTCTTTTCATCTTCCACATTCCCTACACCTTCAGGTATATGATTGTTTTCAGGGCCAGGTCGAAGAAGACCATTCGGGCGCTGACATTCTGTGATATGTCACGTTGGGCGTCCGACAGCTCGTCCATGAATCCCACTACGTTCTTCTCGTTGATGAAGGGTGAGAAGCGTACGCTGAAGTTCTGCTCCTCTTTCGTCAGATAGGAGAGCTCGGGGCGGTGGAAATTATATATGAAGTTCTCGCGCAGCAGGCGTTGCCAGTATTCCAGCATGCGTTTCTGCCGTTCCCGACCCAGGTCGCTGACGAGGTTGCTCCATTCTCTCAGTTCCTTGATCTGGCGGGTATAGCCCTGCCGCATCAGTTGTACGAAGAGGTCGAAGAACATCTGTTCCTCACTGCCTGACTGCAGGCGCTTTATTGCTTCGGTGTAGCTTCCTTGCGCAACGTGCGCCAGGCTTTGTGCCTGCTCTTCCTGCAGCCCGTGGTGTTTGATGAGGGCCTGACGTATCTCCTCCTCGCTGAGGGCCGGCACCTGTATGCGCTGTACGCGGCTCTGTATGGTGCCCAGCACATTGTCCGGATCCTCGCTTACCAGCAGGAAATGGGTGTGCGAGGGTGGTTCCTCGATGAGTTTGAGCAACTTGTTGGCCATCTCTGCGTTCATGCGCTCGGGTAGCCACAGCACCACGACCCGCCTGCCTCCCTGACTGGCTTTCAGGGCCAGTTTGCGTTGCAGGGCGTCGCTTTCGTGCACATAGTGCATGATTTGCTGGTTCTCAGCCTTGATGTCGCTCAGCCATATTTCCGTGTCGAAATAGACGTTCTGCTTCAGCTGTTCTCGCCACTGGGGCAGGTAGTCGTCGCTGACGGTGGCATCGGAGCTTTTCTTCTTGTAGACGGGGAAGGAGAAGTGCAGGTCGGGATGAGCCCAGTCGGCAACCATCCGGCAAGCCGGGCATTGTCCGCAGGGCTCAGGAAGCGGGGCGTCGTCCAGCATCCCGTCAAACATGGATGCTTCGTGCGAGGCGGGCGCCTGGTGCTCGCACAGCAGATAGCTGGCGAAGGCCAGGGCCAGGGGCAGCTTGCCTGCTCCGCTGGGACCGCAGAACATCAGGGCATGCGGAATCTTGTCCTCTTGCACCATCTGGCGGAGGTGTTCCTTAGTGCGCTCTTGTCCTATCACTTCGCTGAAGTTCATTATTATTCTCCTTTCTGGTCTTTTCCGATTTCTCTGATTATTCTGATTACTCCGACCTCCTTCTTCAGTAAATCTTTTTTGCGATCTGGTAGATGCTGTCCACAGCGCCCATCGAGTAGAAGTGGAGGCTTGGGGCACCCGCCTTCATGAGCTCGCAGCATTGCTCCACCGTCCATTCCACGCCCAGCTGTTTCAGTTCTTCGTCAGTCTTGCACTTTCGGGCCTCGGCATGCAGTTCCTCGGGCAGGTCGCAATGGAACGTCTTGGGTATCACCGTGAGCTGGCTGAGCTTGGTTAGCGGTTTTATGCCGGGTATGATGGGGATGTCTATGCCGGCCTGCCTGGCCCTCTCCAGGAAGTCGAAGTATTTCCGGTTGTCGAAGAACATCTGGGTGACGGCATATCCGGCGCCCATCTCCACTTTCTTCTTCAGGGCCTGCAGGTCGCTCTCTGGATTGGCGGCCTCCTCGTGCTTCTCGGGATAGCAGGCCACGCCATACTCGAAGGGCGTGCCCGGCACCTGAATGGGTGTACCGTCCCAGAAGTAGCCGCTGTTGAAGCGGTTTATCTGTTCAATCAGGTCTGTGGCATGGGCCGGACCGTCGCCGGTGGGCTTGAAGGTGGACTCGTCGCGGGCCTTGTCTCCGCGGAGCACCAGCAGGTCGCTCACTCCCAGGAACTGCAGGTCGAGCATCATGTACTCCAGGTCTTCCCTGTTATTGCCGCTGCACACGATGTGCGGCACGACGTGAACGCCGTACTTCTGCTGTATGGCGGCGGCTATGGCTATGGTGCCGGGGCGGCGGCGTATCTTCTGCCGCTGCATCAGCCCGTTGGGCAGTTCCTTATAGACGTATTCGCTGCGGTGGGTCGTGATGTTCACATATCGCGGCTGGAACTCCTGCAGGCGTTCTATCGTCTGGAACAGACTCTCGGTTCCCGTACCCTTCAGCGGGGGCAGTACTTCGTAGGAGAAAGCCGTTCCCTGTTTGTTTCGGATAATGTCTATGACGTTCATGTCCTTTTTTCTTGCACAGAAGTGCCGATGCGCTGATGCGTCCCCTTCATTTGTGCATATTTGGGTGTAAAGGTACGACATTATTTTAAAATATGGGGCCGGAAAGAGAAAAAATATCGGTTAAAAGCGAAAATATGATGTCTTGCTTTGTTATGTCGCAGAGAGTTTGTATCTTTGTACCTCAAAACTTAAAAGAACAGGAAAATGACACTGATTAAATCTATTTCCGGCATTCGCGGCACCATTGGCGGCCGTGCAGGGGATACCCTCAATCCGCTGGATATTGTAAAGTTCACATCTGCCTACGCCGCTCTCATCCGTCGCACCACCAAGGTAGAAAGCAACAAGATCGTGGTGGGGCGCGATGCCCGCATCTCGGGCGAGATGGTCAAGAATGTGGTGTGTGGCACGCTTATGGGCATGGGCTTCGATGTGGTCAACATCGGGCTGGCCTCTACGCCAACCACCGAGGTGGCCGTAACGATGGAGGGCGCCTGTGGCGGCATCATCATCACCGCCAGCCACAACCCTCGCATGTGGAATGCGCTGAAGCTCCTCAACGAGCGGGGCGAGTTCCTGAATGCTCAGGAGGGTAACGAGGTGCTGCGCATAGCTGAGGCAGAGGACTTCGAGTATGCCGATGTGGATCATCTGGGACATTATATCGAGGATAACACCTACGACCAGAAGCATATCGACCTGGTGCTGGGACTCGACCTTGTGGACGTGGAGGCCATCCGGAAAGCCAATTTCCGTGTAGCCTTCGACGCGGTGAACAGCGTGGGAGGCATCATCCTGCCCAAACTGCTGCAGCAGCTGGGTGTCAGCCAGGTGACGGGCCTCTTCACCGAGCCGACCGGCGACTTCCAGCATAACCCCGAGCCCCTGGAGAAGAACCTGGGCGACATCAAGGCGCTCATGCAGCAGGGCGGTCACGACATCGCCTTCGTCGTGGATCCCGATGTGGACCGCCTGGCCCTCTTCTGCGAGGACGGCACGATGTACGGCGAGGAATATACGCTTGTTACTGTGGCCGACTACATCCTCCAGCATACGCCTGGGAATACCGTCAGCAACCTCAGCAGTACGCGTGCCCTGCGCGACGTGACCCGCCGCTACGGCCAGCAGTACAATGCTGCTGCGGTAGGCGAGGTCAATGTGGTGACGAAGATGAAGGAGACGGGTGCCGTGATCGGTGGCGAGGGTAATGGCGGCGTCATCTATCCCGCTGCACACTACGGTCGCGATGCGCTGGTGGGCATCGCTCTCATCCTGACCTATCTGGCCAAGCGGGGCCTGAAGACCAGCGAGCTGAGGGCAACCTATCCTCCCTATTTCATCGCCAAGAACCGCATCGACCTGACGCCCGATACCGATGTGGATGCCATCCTGCGCAAGGTGAAGGAGATGTACAGCAACGAGGAGGTAAACGACATTGACGGCGTGAAGATTGACTTCCCCGACAAGTGGGTCCATCTGCGCAAGAGCAATACCGAGCCCATCATACGTGTCTATAGCGAGGCGTCCACGATGGAGGCTGCGGATGAGATCGGTAAGAAAATTATGGACATTGTATACGGTATGGTGTAGGGCGGCATCGCCTCCTCCGGGAGTAATCTTCGGAGGGGGGCCGTTTTGCGCAAAGGCCTTCAAAATTTTGCGCAAAGGCCTTTCCGTAAAAAAACAAAGGCCTTTCCGCAAAAAGAGAAGGGGCATCGGTTAAACTGAAAAAGTGATTTAAGACAAGGATATAGTGATGAAAAAATATTAACCAAAGGACTATGTTAACACAGATTATAAATGGTCGGATCCTGACGCCACAGGGATGGCTCAAGGACGGTAGCGTTATCTTGCGCGACAGCAAGATACTCGAGGTGACGAATTGCGACCTGGCAGTCATCGGTGCAGAGCTGGTGGATGCCAAGGGCATGTGTGTGGTGCCTGGGGGCGTGGAGATGCACGTTCACGGAGGTGGCGGACGCGACTTCCAGGAGGGCACCGAGGAGGCGTTCCAGGTGGCAGTGGATGCTCATGCCAAGCATGGCACCACCAGCATCTTCCCCACCTTGAGCAGCAGCACGGTGCCCATGATCGAGGCGGCAGTGGAGACGTGCAACAAGATGATGGAGGACAAGAACAGTCCCATCCTGGGGCTCCATCTCGAAGGGCCTTACCTCAACCAGTCAAAGGCTGGTGCGCAGGTGCCAGAGTGGGTAAAGAACCCCAATCCGAATGAGTACATCCCCATCGTGGAGAAGGCACCCTGCCTGGCCCGCTGGGATGCGGCTCCCGAGTTGCCTGGCGCCCTGCAGTTCGGTAAGTTTTGTGCCGAGAAGGGCATCCTGCCCAGCATCGCCCACACCGCGGCAGAGCATAGCGATGTGCGTGCCGCCTACGAAGCGGGCTACACTCATGTCACGCATTTCTACAACGCGATGCCTGGCTTCCACAACAAACAGGGCTATAAGTACGAGGGTACGGTGGAGAGCGTTTACCTCATTGACGATATGACCATCGAGTGTATTGCCGACGGTATTCATGTGCCGCCCACCATTCTGCGAATGGCCTATAAGATCAAGGGTGTCGAGCGTATGGCTCTCATCTCCGATGCGCTGGCCGTAGCTGCAGCACCCCCAGATGCACAGGCCTTTGATCCGCGTGTCATCATCGAGGATGGCGTATGCAAATTGGCCGACCGCTCGGCACTGGCCGGCTCCATCGCAACGACCGACCGTCTGATCCGCACAATGGTGCAGGAGGCTGAGGTGCCCCTGGAGGATGCAGTACGAATGGCCAGCGAGACGCCTGCTCATATCATGGGCGTGCATGACCGCAAGGGTGCCTTGGCCCGTGGCAAGGATGCCGACATCCTCATCCTGGACGATAAACTCAAGGTCCGCTGTGTTTGGCAGATGGGCCGCATCATCGAGAATACGCTGTTTTGAAGATACTACGAAACATAAAGGCCTGGTGGCTTCGGCTCATGCATGATGTTGAGCTGAAGCGCCGGCTCTATGTCATTATTTTTCAGAGCGATACGCCTATGGGGAAGCTCTTCGACATCGTGCTTCTCTGGGCCATTCTGCTCAGCATCCTGCTGGTCGTGGTGGAGAGTATGCAGGCCCTGCCGCCTATTGCCAAGTCGGTCTTCACCGTGCTCGAGTATGTGTTTACATTTTTCTTTACGCTCGAGTATGTGTGCCGCCTCTACTGCTCGCCCCGTCCGAGGGAGTATGCCTTCAGTTTCTTTGGCGTGGTGGATCTGCTCAGCACTTTGCCCCTTTATATCGGATGGATCTTCGGTCCGATGCGCTACCTTATGGTTGTTCGCACCTTCCGGCTTATCAGGGTGTTCCGCGTCTTCAAGCTCTTCAGCTTCCTCGAGGAGGGGGACAATCTCATGCGCTCTCTCATGGTCAGCAGCCGCAAGATTCTGGTCTTCTTTCTCTTCGTCGTCTTGATGGTCATCTCTCTGGGTACGTTGATGTATATGGTCGAGGGGAACCGGCCCGGCACGGAGTTCAAGGATATTCCCAGCAGTATCTATTGGGCGGTGGTGACGATGACGACGGTCGGTTATGGCGACATCGCACCGGTGACGCCCCTGGGACGCTTCCTCAGTGCTATCGTCATGTTGCTTGGCTACACCATTATGGCTGTACCCACAGGTATCGTCAGTGCGCAGTTCATCCACGACCACAATCGCGGCAAGGCGCCTGTCCGTAAGTGCAAGGAATGTGGTGCTCCCTTGAGCAAAACTGCTCACTTCTGCTCTCATTGCGGCTTAAAAGTCGAGGATGAGGCCTGAGTCCGTTCAATCCGTGTCATCCGTGGTGTGAAAGAAATAATAAATATGAAAGCCATTACAGCCATTCTGTTATCCGTATTATTCCCCTTCCTGTCCCAGGCAGCTGAGGTGACGATGAAGGTGAAGTGCCGCTACCTGAACATCCCAATCTCCCATCAGACCGACCGCCACAGACTCACCTTCCAATCCAAGGGGATAGACACCTTGTCGGTGGAGGCGCGCCTGGCCGTTAGCAATCCGGATTATTGGGTGTTCAAGGATGTATCAGCCTATCGTGGCCAGTCGCTCCGTATCGTTTACGACGGACCTGCTGAAGCATTGGCTCGTGTCTTTCAGGCGGATACCATTGTGGGCGAGGCCATGATGTATCGCGAGGCGAACCGCCCATTGTATCACTTCACCACCCGTCGGGGATGGATAAACGATCCCAATGGCTTGGTGTGGCACGATGGGGAGTATCATCTCTACTATCAGCATAATCCCTACGAGCGGGAATGGGGTAACATGCATTGGGGACATGCCGTCAGCCGCGACCTGCTGCACTGGCAGGAACTCAATGATGCACTTTATCCCGACGCCCTGGGCACGATGTTCTCGGGTTCAGCTGTGGTAGATACGGATAACACCAGTGGCTTTGCAGGTAAGGTGCGAGGCAAGCAGGGCATCCAGCCTCCTATGGTGTTTGCCTATACCAACGACGGGGCTTGGGAGACACAATGCATCGCATACAGTCTCGATCACGGACGCACTCTGCAAAAGTACCAGGACGGCAGGCCTGTTATAGATAGTCATGAGCGATGGCAGTCGCACGATACACGCGACCCGCGTCTTTTTTGGTACACTCCCGGCTCTCATTGGGTGATGGTGCTCAACGAGCGAAACGGTCACTCTATCTATACGTCGTCAAACCTTCGCGACTGGACCTATCAGAGCCATGTCACTGGTTTCTGGGAGTGTCCTGACCTGTTCGAGCTGCCTGTTGATGGCGATCCTACCCGCACCCTTTGGGTGATGTATGGGGCATCGGGCACTTATATGCTTGGCCATTTCGATGGCCGTGTCTTCACCCCTACGGCAGGTAAATATCGCTATGCCACAGGTTCCATATATGCGGCACAGACCATCACGGGAACACCAGATGGTAGACGCATCCAGATAGGGTGGGGGCGCATAGGTCATCCAGACATGCCCTTCAATGGCATGATGCTGTTGCCCACCGAGCTGACGCTCCGCACTACACCTGACGGTCCGCGTCTGTTCAGCCAACCTGTACGCGAAGTGCAGAACCTTCTGCATCGTCAGTTCTCGTCCGATTCCGACCTCACAGAGCAACAGGCCAACGAACACCTGCGCACCTTGACTACTGATGCCGGACTGCACCTGCGGGCACGCCTCTCTCTCAGCTATGCCACCAGTGCAGGCCTACGCCTCAATGGGCAGAATATCGTGGATTATGATACCAATCAGAACACGCTCAACGGACAGTTCTTCTCACCCCTTACACCGGGTAGCCTTGACCTCGACCTGGAGGTGTACATCGATCGCACCAGCGTGGAGGTCTTCGTAGATGGCGGCCTGTATAGCTATTCCTTCGAACGTCATCTCTCCGACAATCACGACGGCCTGCAGTTCTGGGGACGCGAGACGACGGTTCGCAACCTCCAGGTAGATACCGTGGACAGTATATGGTAGGCCACACAGTTCCCACAGACGCAGGGTAAAACTTACAACAATTCACAATTCATAATGCATAATTCATAATTGAGCTTGCTCGCCTGAGCACCAACGGAGCGTAAGAAACCATCCCCCAACGGAGCACAGTAAACTGTAAACTGTAAACGGTAAACAGTATACGGGACTCCGAGCTTGCTCACAAGCAAGGGGGAAGCAAGGGGGTAGCAAGGGGGTAGCAAGGGGGTAGCAAGGGGGTAGCAAGGGGGAAGCAAATCTGCGATTAAGCGAAAGCAGATGAAGTTTACTTACTTTGCTGAGCGTTAGCAGATTCGAGCGAAGCTCAAGGCTGCGGTTTAGCGATACAATATAAAACTTTGCCCTTAATTGACTCTACCCTTTAAACAGGACTCCGAGCTTGCTCGCCTGAGCACCTACGGAGCGCAAGAAACGGTAAACCAAATAAACCCTTCGTTGATGGTTCGGAGTGCCTTCGTAAATGGCTCGTAGATGTAACGGCGATGGCCGATGAGGGCACATTTGAGGTGCAAGCCCGACAACCGACGCCAAACCGAGTGCAATATTGCTCGCTTCGATAATCCCGAGCGCAAGCAGGCTCGACACACAGTGTCAACCTTGAAACGCATTTACAATGCTATAGCCCCCCTCTACCCAGCTCCTAAGCTCCTCCCCGGAGCAGCTTAGGAGGAGCCTGGGAGCAGAGTGCTAGGAGGCAAGGAGGAGCCTAGAGAGATTTTAGATGGATTTTTGAGCAATTTGACCTTTTAGGTCGAAGTTCCTTGCGCTCGGCATACATAAAACAAGTTTTTTTGTCTGCTCTCGCTTACCTGGAACTTTTGAGCGCTGCGACCTAAGACCTTTTCGTTAATTTTATCGTCTTCGTTGTCCTAGCTAAGGCTTGTCAAAAAGGGCTAGGATGCATACTCCACTTTTGAGAATAATAAAACTTGAAATATGAACATAGCAGTAGCAGGAACAGGATACGTGGGCATGAGTATTGCCACTTTGCTGGCACAGCACAACCACGTAACAGCAGTGGATGTAATCCCTGAGAAGGTTGAGAAGATAAACAACCGCATCTCTCCTATCCAGGATGATTACATTGAGAAATATTTGGCTGTGAAGGAATTAGACCTAACAGCGACTCTTGACGGAGAATCTGCTTATAAGGATGCAGACTTTGTGGTGATAGCAGCTCCTACCAACTATGACCCACAGAAGAACTTCTTTGATACTCGTCATGTTGAGGAAGTGATTGACCTTGTGCTTAAGGTGAATCCTGATGCTGTTATGGTTATAAAATCTACCATCCCTGTCGGTTATACCCGCAATCTCTATGTGCAGTATGCCGGCAATGGAGTAAAGAGGTTTAATTTGTTGTTTTCACCGGAGTTTCTTCGTGAAAGCAAGGCTTTGTATGACAATCTCTATCCCAGTCGCATCATTGTTGGCAGTCCTAAGATTATTGACCGTCCTGAGTTTGAAGAGGAGAATAAGGCCATTTGTCAGGTAGCTGATGTGGAATATCTTCAAAACAAGGCAAAGGAGTTTGCTCAACTCCTCCAAGAAGGAGCGGTCAAGGAGAATATAGACACCCTCTTTATGGGAATGAAGGAGGCAGAGGCCGTGAAGCTCTTTGCCAACACTTACCTTGCACTCCGTGTCAGTTATTTCAATGAATTGGACACCTACGCTGAGGTTAAGGGATTGGATACTCAGGCAATCATTGAAGGTGTCGGTCTAGACCCCCGTATTGGGACGCACTACAACAATCCCAGTTTTGGTTATGGTGGCTACTGTTTGCCAAAGGACACAAAACAGTTATTGGCCAACTATGATAATGTTCCCGAGGATTTGATTCGTGCTATTGTAGATAGCAATAAGACGCGTAAAGACTTTATTGCAGAACAGGTTTTGCGCAAAGCCGGTTATTACGAAGCTAGCAGTCAGTGGGATGCCAACCGTGAGCAGAAATGTGTGATTGGTGTTTATCGCTTGACAATGAAGAGCAATAGTGATAATTTCCGTCAGAGTGCCATACAAGGCATCATGAAGCGTATCAAGGCCAAGGGTGCAGAAGTGATTATCTATGAGCCTACCATAGCTGACGGTGAATCTTTCTTTGGATCTCTTGTGGTCAATAACATAGAGAAGTTCAAAACACAAAGCAAGGCAATTATTGCCAACCGCTATGATACGTGCCTGGATGATGTGAAAGAAAAAGTTTATACCCGAGATATTTTCAAAAGAGATTAAAGCTATCAGGTAAGATGGAAAAACGTAAAAACAGAATTCTCCTTTGCCTCTGTCACATGTCTGGTAATGAGCAAAAGTTTGTACAAGAAGCTTTTGATACCAACTGGGTAGTACCTCTTGGCCCTAATGTAAACGGATTTGAAAAAGACTTGGAGGACTTCGTTAACCAAAACGATAACGAAAAGTTGACAAAGCGAGTCGTCGCTTTGTCCGCTGGTACTGCAGCTGTTCATCTGGCTTTGCTTAACTGTGGCGTAGGCCCTGGTGATGAGGTGTGTGTGCAGAGTTTTACTTTCTGTGCGTCCAGTCACCCGATTACCTATCTGGGTGCAACACCTGTTTTCATTGACTCCGAGAAAGATACATGGAATATGGATCCTGAGCTGCTGGAGAAAGCTATTCTTGATAGAAAGGCAAAAACTGGACGTTACCCCAAGGCCATTGTGCCGGTGGCTCTGTACGGTATGCCTTACCGTATTGACCGCATTATGGAAATAGCCAACAAGTATGACATCCCTGTGGTGGAGGATGCGGCAGAAGGCTTCGGTTCACGGTTTAACGGACAAGTGCTGGGTACATTTGGTAAGTATGGTGTGCTTTCATTTAATGGTAACAAGATGATCACCACCTCAGGTGGTGGCGCACTCATCACCGGCTCCGACGACGAGTGGCGTGAGATTATGATGTACGCCACCCAGTACCGTGAGAGCTATCCCTACTATCAGCATGAGAAGATTGGCTATAACTACCGCATGAGCAACATATGTGCTGGTATTGGTAGAGGTCAGATGACAATCGTGAATGAGCACATTGCACATCATAAGAAGGTGCAGAAACTCTATGAAGAACAGCTGAAAGACATACCTGGCATTAAGGTACACGCACAGCCAACAACAGGAGAATACGAGTCTAATTACTGGCTTTGTACGATGACAATTGACGAGAACGTCAAAGTAAAGGGTCAGGAGAACGCCTATAAGTCAGTGGTAACAGGAGCAGTTGGCGGTGCCGCTGGTGTTATCCATACAGCTGAGAGTGCACATACAGACTGCGAACCCAATGCCAATGTAGAGGCTATGCGTACGGGCTTGGATGCGCTGAATATTGAGAGCCGTCCTCTATGGAAACCTATGCACAAACAGCCTATCTATAAAAATGCCCCCGCTTATTTGAATGGTGTCTCTGAAGACCTGTTCAAGGTTGGAATGTGCTTGCCTGCTGGTCCGTATGTAACGGAAGATGATGTGAGATTCATTTGTGAGGCTATAAACAATCTGATTGATATTTGATTTGCAAATTAAAGTTGGATAATAAATGAAAGCAGTAATTTTAGCAGCAGGTTTGGGAACGCGTTTGCGCCCAATTACCAACGAGGTACCTAAATGTATGGTGCCAGTGAATGGAATTAGAATCATTGACAGGCAGATTGATAACCTGCTTCAAAATGGAGTGACGGAAATCTATGTAGTGGATGGCTATAAGGCTGAAATCCTTGCTGACCATTTGAAAAAGATATATCCGCAGGTACATATTGTGTCAAACCCACGTTATGCAGAGACCAACAATATGTATTCTCTCTTCTTAACTGCACAGTATGTAAAAGGAGAGGAGTTCCTTTTGATGAATTCGGATGTTTATTATGACACCAACATCATCGAGGGGATGCTTCAAGGGGA
>JAILKU010000046.1 GCA_024693505.1 Bacteroidaceae bacterium
GAGAAAAACATGAAAGAAAATTTGGTCATTCGGAGAAAAAGTAGTACCTTTGCGCCCGATTTATGCCGTTGAGGCCAGAAAAAGCAGGCCAAGAGAGTGGTCTCGCCCCGCGGTCAAACCCGTTTAATTCATAATAATAAAATGTACGCAATCGTAGAGATTAACGGTCAACAGTTCAAGGCAGAAGCCGGTAAGAAGCTGTTCGTTCACCACCTGGAGGGTGCTGAGGGCGGTCAGACTGTTGAGTTTGAGAAAGTGTTGTTGGTAGACAACGACGGCGCTATCACCGTTGGTGCCCCCACCGTAGAAGGTGCAAAGGTAGTGACCGAAGTGGTTTCTCCACTGGTAAAAGGTGAGAAAGTGCTGGTGTTCCACAAGAAGCGCCGTAAGGGCTACAGGAAGCTGAACGGTCATCGTCAGCAGTTCACCGAGTTGACTATCAAGGAAATTATTGCTTAACAATTTAATTTAGGAGGAACAAGAAATGGCACATAAAAAAGGTGTTGGTAGTTCTAAGAACGGCCGCGAATCTGCAGCCCAGAGATTAGGTGTTAAGATTTTCGGTGGAGAGAAGTGCGTAGCCGGCAACATCATCGTTCGCCAGCGCGGCACTCGTCATTATCCCGGCCAGAACGTGGCTATCGGTAAGGACGATACTTTGTATGCCCTCACAGACGGTACAGTTCAGTTCAAGAAAGGTCGTCGCGACCGCAGTACCGTTAGCGTCATTCCCGCTGAGGCATAGTCGGAAGCTGAATTTAAAAGAAAACAACATGAAGGCCGGACAACTGATTGCCCAGCCTTCTTTTTTATATTATTTCTCGCCCCGTTGGCCCTTGCCGGGCAAGCTTGGATTTACGCTCACTGAGTCACAGCCTTGCCCGAGTATTCTAGGTTTACGGCATCGGTTTCATTGCCAAACCAGATAGTCATCTTCAGATAGATTTCCTCGGATGTGGCAGCAGCTTTCTCGATGTAGAGATTTGTGGCCGGATACGTCTTATTTTTATAGGTAAAAGAATCGTCCTGACCAAAGGAACTATTGTTGCCGATGATAAATGTCTGAGTCTGGTTATTGTCTGTGCTCATATCCAGATTGTTCAGCGTAACCTGTGTCATAGTTGCGCCATTCAAGGTAAAGCCCGGAATTGTGATAGTACCAGTCCTGCCGCTTTTAAGGCTTACCTGCATCTTGGCAGTACCCTTCGCTATCTCTGATAACTGCGAAGCGGAAGCACCTTCGAGGCACTGGATGCTTGCCGTGCCTGAATAAATGTAGGTCTGGCCGGTATTAACAAGGTTTCCCAGCACCTCGTTCAGAATCTGGTTGATGGTTTCGCTGTCGCAACTGACTGTGGTCAGCCCTGCGCCTGCTATCGTCAGGCAGAGAGCAATGCTTTTAAATAATCGCTTCATATCTTTATTAATTTTGTTTTTGCGCATGCAAATTTACGATAATTAGTGTAATCGTGCAAGTAAAACGAGGTAAAAAAGACGAAAGGCAGGAATTTGGCTTAAAAGGGGAACCATACGAAAGCTGCCGCGTCCCACAGGGCATGACTGAGCACGATAGCTCCGAAGTGCTGCGGCATGAAGCGGTAGAGTCCTCCCCAAATTAGTCCACAAACGAGGGCTGCCATAATCAGCATGAAGTTAGCCGAGGGCAAATGCACAATAGTATAGAAAAACGTGCCTAACAGCCAAGCAGAATTTGCGGAAAGGCCTTTGCGCAAATTTCTCTGCACGAATCCGCGCCAGAACAACTCCTCGGCAGGACCGATGATGAAGAGCAGGGCCAGGGAGATGAGCAAGCCATTCTGCCCCTCCTTCATCCCGTAGATGAGATCAACCTGGGGGCGGGCAAAGGAGAAAAGCAGTTGGGAGACCTTGTCGCCAACCCAGAAGACACCCCAAAGTACTACGGCAATTCCGATGCCCAATAGGATCTCCTTCGCATCGAAATGAAGCTGTGGACATCCGCCAAAGAGGAAAGCCAACAGGGTGAGAATGAGAGCAGAAGCAGTCATCATCCACCAGAAATTCACTAGTGGTGCTGTCCAGGGCGAGAACATAACGAACCAGAGAACCGCTGCCACCAAGAGCGAGATAACAAGTTTCTGCTTCATCGGATTCAGAAATAGACGGAGAGCGACATACCGATAATCATCAGCAGACTGAAGAGGAGCTGCAGCTGAGCAGTTTTCTCGTCAAGCCGGGCACACATATCGTTGTTCTGCTTCTTGTAAATCATAATCGCCCGAACATTTCCAAGGGCGATAGGCAGCGAGAGTAGGGCCACAAGTATCCACCAGGATGCGATACCAAAGACAGCAAGCCCCAGCAGCCAGACATAAGGAAAGAGCACTTCGAAAGCATAGAGAGAGATGCCGAAGTTGCGCCCAGTAAGTATCGGAAAGGTCTGGATGCCAGCCCGTTTATCGGTGGCTATATCGCGCACATTATTAACATGGAGAATCGCTACGGTGATAAGCCCGACTGGTACAGCCAGCCACAGGACGTCCCAATGAATCTGGCCGGAGACAATCAGCGATGTGCCAAGCATTGGCAGCAGGGAATAGCAGAAGATGATGACGACATCGCCCAAAGCATGATACTTCAGGAATGGGTAGCAAAGCGAAAACAAGATGCCGATTGCACCGATGAGCAACAGCAACGGTCCCGTTATCCATACCATACAAAGTCCCATCAGCACCGCCAATACATTCAGGCTAAGAGAAAGGCGGCGGAACTCCGTAGCGGTAAATTCGCCATCAACCAAAAGCCGCACACCGAATGTATCCTGCGCATCGACTCCCTGCTTATAGTCGGAGATGTCGCTCCAGACGTTTCCTGCGGCATGAACCAGGACAATATTCACCACCGCCAGAAGACCGAAAAGCCAATTTACAGATGTGCCGTGACTCCATAGCCAGAAAATAGTGGTCAACACAGGCATTACAGATGCCGGAAAAGACCAAGGGCGGGTTGCGATAACCCGGCGTTTTAATGTATGCTTCATATCTGAATTTTATTATAAACTGATGCAAAAATAGTCATTTTTGCGTTAAAAAGCAAAATAAAAGGGCAAGAAAAGCAACGAATGGTGTCATTCGGACACATTATTAATAAATAATCGCGCGCGAAGAGGCTCTTTTCACAAAAAATGAGTAACTTTGCGCGGTTAAACAACAAGCCTTTCCATGACGGAAGGAAAAGAAGAAAAAAGGAATTACGATTATAAAGTATATTTGAGACATGCTGACACTGAAACTAATCAACGAGGAAACCGAACGCGTGATTCGCGGTTTGGAGAAAAAACACTTTAACGGAGCAAAGGAAGCCATCGAAGAAGTGATGGCCACCGATAAGAAGCGCCGCCAGGCACAGACGGAGTTGGACCAGAACCTGTCGCAGGCCAAGAAACTGGCTGCTGAGATTGGCGGGCTGATGAAACAAGGACGCCGCGACGAAGCAGAGGAAGTAAAGGCAAAAGTGGCAGCCCTGAAGGAGGCCAGCAAGGCCCTGGAGGAGCAGAAGGCAAATGCCGAGGCTGAGCTGACCCGCCTACTTTGCGCCATACCCAACATACCGTACGACCTAGTGCCGGAGGGTGCTGCAGCAGAAGACAACCTTGTGGTAAAGAGCAACCTGCGCGAATGCAAACCGGGGGATACGGTTGGAAACTGGGACACGGTCGTGGATAACGGCGAGGCCAAGGTACCTCACTGGGAACTGGCCAAGAAGTACAACCTTATCGATTTTGACCTGGGTGTAAAGATTACAGGAGCCGGCTTCCCCGTCTATCGCGGCTGGGGTGCCCGTCTGCAACGTGCCCTCATCAACTTCTTCCTCGACGAGGCCCGTGCTGCAGGCTACGAGGAAATTATGCCGCCCACTGTGGTGAATGCCGATAGCGGATACGGCACAGGCCAGCTACCCGACAAGGAAGGCCAGATGTACCACTGCGACCTGGACGACCTTTACCTCATCCCAACGGCTGAGGTCCCTGTAACGAACATCTACCGCGATGTCATCATAGACGAGAAAGACCTGCCCATCAAGAACTGCGCCTATACACAGTGCTTCCGTCGCGAAGCCGGCAGTTATGGTAAGGATGTGCGCGGCCTGAACCGTCTGCATGAGTTCAGCAAGATTGAGATTGTTCGCATCGATACGCCCGAACACTCCGATGAAAGCCACAAGGAGATGCTGGCTCACGTTGAGGGTCTGCTCCAGAAACTGGAACTCCCCTATCGTATCCTGCGCCTCTGCGGCGGCGACATGAGCTTCACCAGCTCTATCTGCTACGACTTCGAGGTATATAGCGAGGCACAGAAACGCTGGCTCGAAGTGAGCTCCGTCAGCAACTTCGATACGTATCAGGCCAACCGTCTGAAGTGCCGCATCCGCAGAACTGCCGACAAGAAGACGGAGCTGGCCCATACCCTGAACGGCTCTGCACTGGCCCTTCCGCGCATCGTTGCCGCCCTGCTGGAGAACAACCAGACGGCTGACGGCATCCGCATCCCCAAGGCCCTTGTGCCCTACATGGGATGCGAGATGATCAAATAAGAAAGAATAAGGTATTAAGGTTTAAAGGTTAAAGATTGATAAAGAGAACAATGAACAAAATTGTAAAGAAGGAACAATTCAGCGAGAAGGTCTTCAAGCTGGTAGTTGAAGCACCTCTGATTGCCAAGGCACGCCGTGCAGGTCATTTTGTGATTGTCCGTGTGGGCGAGAAAGGCGAGCGAATCCCACTGACGATAGCCAGCAGCGACCCTGAAAAGGGTACCATCACACTGGTTATCCAAACCGTAGGATCCAGCACGACAAAGCTCTGCGCGCTGAACGAAGGTGACTATATCACCGATGTGGTGGGTCCTCTGGGCCGTGCAACTCACATTGAGAACTTCGGTACTGTTGTCTGTGCAGGCGGCGGTGTGGGTGTTGCACCTATGCTACCCATCATTCAGGCGCTGAAGGCTGCGGGCAACCGCGTCGTCAGCGTCTTGGCCGGCCGCTCGAAGGACCTCATCATCCTCGAGGACGAAGTACGGAAGAGCTCGGATGACGTCATCATCATGACAGATGACGGCTCTTACGGCCAGAAAGGTGTAGTAACCGTAGGCATCGAACAGGTCATTCTGCGCGAGAAGGTGGACAAGGTCTTTGCCATTGGCCCTGCCATCATGATGAAGTTCTGCTGCTTGCTCACGAAGAAATACGAGATACCCACCGACGTCAGCCTGAACACTATTATGGTGGACGGAACGGGCATGTGCGGAGCCTGCCGCATCAGTGTAGGCGGCAAGACGAAGTTCGTCTGCGTCGATGGTCCTGAATTCGACGGCCATCAGGTTGACTTCGATGAGATGCTCAGACGTGCTGGCGCCTTCAAGGCTGAAGAGGTTGCAGCCTTCGAAGCTTTCCAAAACAAGGCCGTGTCCAGCAGTACTAAAGCTATTCAGGAAGTGGCCGAGAAGAAAACTGTTGATGCCTCGAAGATGGACACTGAGACACCTCTCTCCGTCCTGACGGACCGCAAAGCGGAATGGCGCGAAGAACTGAGACGCAGCATGAAAGCCAAGGAACGCACAGCCATAGAACGCTGTAAGATGCCTGAGCTAGATCCCGTCTATCGTGCGACCACCCGCACAGAAGAAGTAAACCAGGGGCTGAGCATAGAGCAGGCTATGACGGAAGCAAAACGATGCCTGGATTGTGCTAACCCGTCCTGTATGCAGGGCTGCCCCGTCAACATCAACATTCCCTCTTTCATCAAGAATATCGAACGCGGCGAGTTCCTCGATGCAGCTCGCGTCCTTAAGAGCACCTCTGCCCTACCCGCTGTGTGCGGTCGCGTATGTCCTCAGGAGAAGCAGTGCGAGGCACAGTGCATTCACCTGAAAATGAACGAGCCGGCTGTAGCCATCGGTAACCTGGAACGCTTTGCTGCCGACTTTGAACGCGAGAGCGGCATGGTTTCTCTGCTCGAAGTGGCTCCGGCAAATGGCAAGAAGATTGCAGTCATAGGATCCGGCCCCAGTGGTTTGAGCTTTGCAGGAGACATGGCCAAGGCCGGGTATGACGTCACTGTCTTTGAGGCGCTGCACGAGATTGGCGGCGTGCTGAAGTACGGCATTCCTGAGTTCCGTCTGCCCAATAAGATTGTTGACGTAGAGATTCAGAATCTGGAGAAAATTGGTGTACACTTTATTAAGGATTGTGTTGTTGGCAAGACGATCACTGTAAAAGATCTGGAGGAACAGGGATTCAAGGGCATCTTCGTGGGTTCTGGTGCAGGACTGCCTAACTTCATGGGGATTCCGGGTGAGAACTCAAACGGCGTGATGTCCAGCAATGAATATCTGACCCGTGTCAATCTGATGGATGCCTCCAACCCCGACTACGACACACCTGTTCGCAAGGCCAAGAGTGTGATGGTAGTTGGCGGCGGTAATACGGCAATGGACAGCTGCAGAACAGCCAAGCGACTGGGTGCAGAACGCGTCTTCATCGCCTATAGACGAAGCGAGGCTGAAATGCCGGCACGTTTGGAAGAAGTGAAGCATGCCAAGGAGGAAGGCATAGAGTTCCTGACACTGCACAACCCCATTGAGTATCATGCCGATGAGAAAGGTAACGTTACGGAAGTGGTACTGCAGAAGATGGAACTGGGTGAGCCAGACGCCAGCGGACGTCGTAGCCCACAGCCCATTCCAGGTGCGACAGAGACAATAGCCATCGATCAGGCAATCGTGGCAGTCGGCGTAAGTCCTAACCCCATTGTGCCTACCAGTATCAACGGACTGGAATTAGGGCGCAAGAACACCATCGTGGTCAACGAAGGCATGCAAACCAACATTCCCACCATCTTTGCCGGCGGCGACATCGTACGCGGCGGCGCCACAGTTATCCTGGCTATGGGTGACGGTCGTCGAGCTGCCAAAGCGATGGATGAATATTTGAGTAAATAAAACAAAAGAAATAATTTAACTATGAGAGCTGTCAGAATTAAGTATTCTTTACTACTGTTTTGTGTATTCTACTCGCTAACCGCTTTTGGTTGGGAGCGTGAACTGATATGGCCAAAAGGCAAGATGCCTGATGCACAATCTCATCAGATTGCTGCCATGACCGACGAGACCTCTTCGGATAAGTTCAAGGCGGACAAGCATCTGGTGGCTTATCTGGAATGGTTCGATGCACCTGCGAAAGAGAAGAAGAACAACGGATGTATGATACTTATTTCTGGTGGCGGCTACTTTACCTGCTGCGACGTGGGACTGATAAAACTATGGCGCGAAACGTTTACGGACCTTGGTTTCCAGTGCGTAAACTTTGTCTATCGTACGCCCCGTCCTGTGGGACTGCCCATCTATCAGACTGCATGGGAAGACGGACAGCGAGCCGTTCGCATGGTTCGAAGCGAAGCTGCAAAACGTGGATTCGACCCTGAGAAGATTGGTGTCATCTCTATGTCTGCCGGCTCGCACCTGGCAATGCTCCTGGCTACAAGTTCTCAGACACCTGCCTACGAACCGGTAGATAAGCTCGACGATGTGCCCTGCCATATCAACTGGGCACTGGTCAATGCACCAGCCTATGTCACTACCGATGGAGAGACCGGTACGCCTGCCACAAGACTTGGCTACGGTAAGGATGTCCGCCTCTCGAACTGTTTCAAGTTCGATGAGAAGACCTGCCCTATAAGCCTGCAGCACGGAGGCAATGACGAGTATAGCCCTAACGGTTCTACTCTCATCTACAGAGAGTTGCGTAAGCGGAAAATACCTGCAGAACTGCATCTGTATCCAGGTAAAGGACATGGTGCATACGGTTTGGAACGTGCAATCGAGTTTGTCAGACAGATGGAGTTCGTAAAGCCTGTAGAACCAGAAGTGGATATCATGCAGCGTTATGCCAGCGATGATGCACGTCGCGAGTTAGTCAAGGAAGATGTATGGCCCGAAGGCAAGATGCCATGCGCACAAGAACAGCAGTGCAAACCTTATCTGGAATGGCACTTCCCAAAGGAACTGAAAACGAAGGCCATTCAGATTATCTACTCAGGAGGAAGCTATATGGGTAACGACCCGAATGGTTTCGAGGTAGCTCCCGCACGGCGTTATCTTAATGAGAAGGGTATGACCGTCGTAACGATGAAGTATCGTACACCTCGCCCCACCCCTGAGAGCGGGCTGGCAAAGCACACCACTGCTTGGCAAGACCTGCAGCGGGCCATTAAGATTGTTCGGAGCAAAGCAGAAAGCTATGGACTCGACCCCAACAAGATTGGTATTATGGGCAGTTCTGCCGGTGGGCACCTCACACTGATGGGCGTTACCTCTTCAATGCACCAAGCCTACCTCCCGATTGACGAGATCGACAAACAGCCCTGCAACGTACAATGGGGTATCGGTATCTACCCGGCCTATGCACTTACCGACGGAGCAGAGGAACCCAACAAGGACGGAGGCAATTTGGACGATGCTGTGCTCGTACCGGAATTCAGCTTTGACCTGAAGACTGCTCCAATGCTCTTTGTACATGGAGACGCAGACGGATGGGCGGCAATGAACTCAGTAAAGACCTGGGAAAAGATGAGGAGCATGGGCATTCAGTGCGAACTCCACACACTGGCAAAACGCAACCACTGCTTCCAAAGAACGGCTTCGCCGGGCACTGGAAGCTACACATTCCTGGAACGTATCGGTGAGTTCCTTCAATATATA
>JAILKU010000053.1 GCA_024693505.1 Bacteroidaceae bacterium
TCTCCGCCGCATGGGGTTTTCTCGGTTTTTCTTGGATGTGCTGCAAAGACCCCCTCAAGGGGTCTGTCTAAGCTATTGTTTCAAGAGTTGCCAAGCTCGCTTGAGCAAAACTTGGAGCAATAGATTAGATAAAATGCTCCCCAAGAGCATTTGCAGCACAGACAAGGGTTTTCTAGGTTTTCTTTTATCCTCCCCGCGATGATCCCGCGCTGTTCCCTTGACGACGTCCAGAAACAAAACTGGCACCAGGCTCATCGAGCACAGGTGCCAGTATTTGTTTACTCACTCCGCCCACCGCAGCTTCAGCATGCTCGGGACGATATCGAAGTACAGCCCACTCGGCGGCTGGTCATAGTACTGCCCTATCTTCCCGTCCAGCAGCACCTGCATCGAGCCACACTTCCTCTTCGCCTCCACCAGCACACTATCGCTCAGGTACCCGTAGATCTTATAGATATGGATGCCCCCGTTCCTGACTATCAGCCGGTCACGGATGATGGTGATATTCTTATTGTACAGCACCTCATCCTTGCTGAACTGGAAAGCCGCCATGCCCTTCGCATAGCGCAGCTCATAGAGGTTGTTCTTCGTCCTCACCATGTCCAGTCCCCCGATCTTGACGAACTGCGGCTCCTGTCGCTGGTAGTATTTCCTGCCCACCGAGTCCCACAGCAGCCGTTCCCCCTTGCTGTCACTGCCACAGAAGAAGTCCCCCTTCCGTTCTATGGCGCCATACAGCTGTACCATCAGGTCCAGGCCCTGCATGTCGATGACCGTTGTCCTGTTCCTATACAGCGCATACGGGTATGTCGCCAGGGCATAGAACGGCATATCCTCCTCCTGCAGTCTGCTGATGCGCTCGAACACCGGCTGACAGGTCACCTTACCGTCCTTCATCACCCCGTATTTGCCGCCCTGCAGGTAGATGGCCAGTCCCTGCTGGTCGCCGCGGTTCCTATATATACGTACCATCTGCAGGTTCATCAGCTCCTTCTCCTTCCTGCCATCCTCCTTGATGATGACCGGCCGCTGCATCCCCTGTAGTCCGCGTCCTGCCTCCAGTCCCTCGAAGGTCATCCGCCAGTCACGCTCCTCCGTAGGCAGACCGAACGTCTGGTACAGACCCACGTTATCCAGGATGAGCACCGCCTCCTTTCCCTGAGAGATGCGCATGCCCCTGCCCACCTGTTGCAGGTATTTCGACAGCGACAGTGTCGGTCGTGCCAGCTGAATGAACTCCACCTCCGGCACGTCCCATCCCTCACCGAAGATATCCACGTTCACCATCACCTGCAGCCTGTTCTCCACATAGTCGTTCACCAGAGCCCTGCGCACCTCCGCCGGTGTCTTGCTGTCAATCACGCAACAGCTGACGCCCCGCTGCCGGTAGTAGTCACAGATATGCCGTGCATGTTCCCTGTCTATGGCATATACGATTCCCTTCTTCCCGTCAGCGAAGGCCAGGTACGTATCATAGAGATGCGCTATCGACTCCTCACAGTCCATCACCGTCACCATCTCCTTCGTCTGATAGTCCCCGTCTGCGCCCCTCTTCCTCAGTGCCGCCACCTGTCGTACCATCAGGCTCTCCGGTCGTGCCGACACATATTCGAATTCCGACAGCCATCCCTTGTCGATGAACGTCCCTATCGTCCATGACTGCAGCAGCACGTCAAACAGGTCCGTGAACCCCTTGCCGTTGAGGCGGCAAGGCGTTGCTGTCAGTCCCAGGAAGCGGGCCTCCGGCCACTGCTCCCATAGCCGTTTGTATGTCTTTGCCAGTGCATGATGCGCCTCATCGATGATGACCATATCCGGTCTCCACCGATCGTCGCTGCCATCCACCGACCAGAAGGCGTCCTCCCTCCTGGCCAGCGTCTGAATGCTTGCCACCTGCACCCGTTGCGTGAGGTCCGCCTTTCTCCCGCTGACGATCAGTCCATGCGCGATGTCAAACGCGTCGAAAGTCTCCGCAATCTGATCTATCAGCTCCTTGCGGTGCGTCACCACCAGCACGTTCCGGCTTTCCGCACCTATCACATCAGCCATCACATGCGTCTTGCCGGTGCCAGTTGGCATCTGCACCATCACACTCCGGTATCTCTGCCAGGCTTTCTTCAGCCTGTCAATCATCTCCTTCTGATAATCTCTCAGCATGATATATTATCGTTTTGAGTTTAGCGTTTAGAGTCAGTTTTCGCTTCGCTCTTTGTTTAGAGGTTGGAGTTTAGAGTTTAAAGCTAGTTTTCGCTTCGCTCTTTGTTTAGCGTTTAGAGTCTTTTTCAGACCTGATTGTTATGATTCCGTCGGAATTCGAACCCATGACCCACACCTCTCACATCGTGTTGTGGGACAGGAACCTGTCCCCCTGTCCCTTCTTACGCAAAATCATTCAGCAACTTGCTTCCCTGAGTGGGACAGGAACCTGTCCCCGCGTCCCATTCGGTCGAGAGTATTAATGAACTGCCAGCAGTCCTCCTCGTCCTCAAAGATATTCTGATGATTGATGCCTCGCATCATCACATGAAATATCCCTGTTCCAGACTCTATCCTTGCCCTACGTGGCATATACCTATTATATTATATATAAATTAATTCAAAAATGAAAATTACATGACTGACGTTTTCTCATGCCACTGACCTGTCCCCGTGGCACACTCAAAGGTACAGCGTTTTTAGCAAATCTCAAAATCTCATGGTCAGACCTGAATGACTGCTTACCCTATACGGGCTAAAAATATGATATTGGTAATCCTTCATAAACATTATTTCCTACATCTTACTTCTTACATCGCTTGCTCCCCCATTGTGGCCAAAAGAGATATGAACAGAACTGCCATACACCTCTAATAAAGTCTTTAACGTTCATAATATTCTTTTAAACATAAACTTAACGCATCTTGAATTTCATCTATAGAATATTGGCCTCCAAGCATCCGATAGACGTATTCTGGCGTAATACCTCCAAAGTCCATAGAACAGCTGCGAGTTTCATTCTCTATAAACTGAGTAAGCAGCGAGCGCAAAGACGAATGCTCGCATTCAGTCTCTGCCGAGTCGCGTTCGAAGTCGACGTTTGTCAACTCCTTCAATTTTACGACAATATCCATTTGTTAAAGTCATGGTAAAGATTAATGTTCTGAGACGATTACCCAACTCCGAGCTCTGCTCGCCTGAGTACCTATCTCTCATGAATAATCACGAAGAAGGTTTTGAAAATTAAGCCCAAATCGTAGAAGAAGCTGTGCTTCTCCACATACTCCAGATATAGTTTAATTTTCTCCTGCATAATAACCTCGATGTAATACTTCTCGGAATCTTCTGCCTTCTCCATCAGCTCATTCTCATTTCTGAACTTGATGGACGCAGGATCTGTGATTCCTGGACGAACATCCAATACACGCATCTGCTCAGGCGTCCAGTAATCCACATAGTGACGAACTTCCGGGCGAGGTCCAACCAACGACATATCCCCAAGGAACACGTTAATTAACTGCGGTAGTTCATCAAACTTAAACTTGCGGATGAAATACCCCGAACGAGTGACACGGGGATCATGACCGCCAATAGTCACAAGACTTCCTTTATCAGCCCCAACTCTCATAGAGCGAAACTTAAAGATACGGAAGTCTTTGTTTTTATAGCCGACTCGCACTTGACGATAGAATACAGGCCCTTTACTATCCAACTTGATCCAGATAGCAAGTATCAAGAATAGTGGGCTCAGTACTATCAAGCCAAGCCCACTCGCTACTATATCAAATAATCTTTTCATCAAAGACCTTTGACTATTTCAACAAAATTGCTAATTACATACTCCACATCCTCATCTGTGAGCTTAGTATGCAACGGCAATGTCACCTCATTCTCAAACAGATGATAAGCATTAGGATAATCCTTGATGTCAAATCCCAGTGCCTTATATGCCGTCATCATAGGCAGCAGCTTGTAGTGCACGTTGCAGGCAATGCCACGTTCTGCCATCTGCTCAATCACTTTATTGGCATCCTCGCGCGTCTTACCAAGCAGGCGAACCAAATACAAGTGATGTGAGCTGCAATGGTCTACATCCTTATGGTTCAGAACTGCCACGGGAAGATCCTTCAATGCCTCATTGTATTTAGCCACAATCTCCTGACGACGTTTCAGCAAGCCTTCATAACGTTCCATCTGAACCAGTCCCAGTGCCGCCATAATGTCCGTCATGTTGCACTTGTACCACGGCCCTATGATATCATACTCCCATGCGCCCAGTTTGGTCTTTGCCAGCGCATCCTTGTTCTGTCCGTGCAGGCTTAACAGCTGGCTAAGGCGATACAACAATTCATTCCAAGTCTCCCCTTCCTTCTTAGGTACATTGGGCATATAATCATAACCCTGAACCATTAACCCTTCACCATTAACCAACACTGGCTCATTCCCGAAGGGAAGGTGCCAGGTTAAGGCTCCTCCTTCTGCTGTAGTGAAGTTCTTCACCGCATGGAA
>JAILKU010000068.1 GCA_024693505.1 Bacteroidaceae bacterium
CTTTGAAAGAAATTGATGCCAGACCTTTTCGTAGCGGGCATCGGCTGTCAGTAATTCCATATTTGCTTGTATCTTAAAGTGAATGTGCAAATGTACTGACTTCCGAAATAGCATGCAAGGCGTTAAAGCGGACACGCTTACATTTTGATCATAAAATGGCATCAAATCTTCAAATTTCAGACATCAAAAGCAAAAATAGTGCCACCGTCTGAGAGGGGCTCTAACCTATAGAATTTCCCCAAAAAGGATGCAATATATTGTAGGAAGGCTAGTATTTCTAGTTAGTTTTGGCAAGCAAGAGCAGGGTGGAGTGTAAAGAGAAGGTGTAAAGGGTTTACACTTTTGTAAAACGACTTTACACTCGGCCGCACTAGGATATATATTTAAATATCAGAAACACAGCAAATTACGAAAAATGGCACGGTGTTTGTATTGCAGAAAAGAAAAAAAATGTGTAACTTTGCATGCTGATATGGTTTCGAGAACTGGAAAGATACTGATTGTGGATGACAATGCGGGCATCCGTAAGGCGCTGGAGATACTGCTGCCCATGTATTTCAAGGAGGTGAAGACCCTGCCCTCCCCTGCCATGCTGGTGACTACGCTGGAGCAGTTCTGTCCGGACGTGGTGCTGCTGGACATGAACTTCAAGACTTCCATCAATACGGGTAACGAGGGGCTCTACTGGACCACGCAATTGAAGAAAATGGCTCCCGAGGTGGAGGTGGTGCTCTTCACGGCCTACGCCGATATCCAATTGGCTGTGGAGGGAATGAAACGCGGGGCCTTTGACTTCATCGTGAAACCCTGGGAGAACGAGCGACTGATAGCGGTGCTGACGGAAGCGAGGGATAAGGCTCGAAAAGCCCTGAAGAGGGATGGTCGCCAAAAGTCGGGACTGGAATCGGGGGAATATGCGATGTTCTGGGGCAATAGTCCTGCCATGAATACTATCCGGAGAACGCTGGACAAGATTGCTCCCACAGACGCCACGGTGCTCATCACGGGCGAGAATGGAACGGGCAAGGACGTGCTGGCACAGGAAATCCACGCTCAAAGCCACCGCAGCGGAAAAGCAATGGTGGCGGTGGATGCGGGAGCCATACCTGAAACCCTCTTCGAAAGTGAGCTCTTCGGACACGTGAAGGGTGCATTCACCGATGCTCACTCAGACCATGTGGGGAAGTTTGAGCAGGCCGACGGAGGAACCCTCTTTCTGGACGAGATAGGCAACATTCCCCTGCACCTGCAGGCCAAACTACTGCGAGCCATACAGAACCGCAGCATCGTGAGAGTGGGAGGCACGGAGGCTCACCCCGTGAACATACGCCTCATCTGTGCCACCAACATGAATCTGGAAGAACTGGTGCGGGAAGGTCGATTCCGCGAGGACCTGTACTACCGCATCAATACGGTTCACATCGCCCTGCCTCCCCTGCGGGAGCGAAAGGAGGACATTGTCCCTCTGGCAGAAATCTTCCTGAGCCGTTTTGCCGAGAAATACCATCGCACGAGGGGCATGCTGGACGAGAGTGCCATCCGAGCCCTAAAGAACCATTCCTGGGGCGGCAATATCCGCGAGCTGCAGAACTGCGTGGAGAAGGCCATCATCATGACGGAAGGAAATATCCTGAGCGAGAAAGACATGCAACTGGACCAGCCTCTCATCCTCAAAACCTACGGAACACCCGTCAGAGTGCTGAGTGAGGCAGACGAGGAACGCATGGTACGCGATGCGATGCAACGCACGGGAGGTAACATTTCGGCAGCAGCAAAATTGTTGGGAGTGAGCCGACCCACCCTGTATGCCAAACTGAAAAAATACGGCCTATGACCTTCACCCTCGGGCAACTCTTGTGCATCGTGATTCCCGTGGCCCTCGCAGTAGCAGTGATAGCAGTACTGCATACGAGACACAAGGACATCCAGAAGGTGGCCTACATGATGGATGCACTGGAGGACGGAGAGCTGAACTTCCGTTTCCAGGACAAAAATAAGTTCAACCGGACACTGAACCGCATCCGCACCATCTTCGAACGCCAGCGTCAGGCTCACGAGCAGGACTCGTGGACGAAACTTATCCGCGTGCTTACACACGAGATTATGAACACGGTAGCTCCCATCGCCTCCCTAAGCGATGCGCTAGCAAAGTCGTTGGACGAGAACGGGCATAGCGAATTGGACGTGAAGTCAGGGTTGGAAACCATCTCCGACAGTTCGAAGAACCTGATAGACTTCGTGCAGACCTATCGCCAGCTGAGCGGAGTGGCCAGACCCGTCAGGAGGGCCATCAATTTGAAGGAACTGATGGAACACGTCATCGCGCTGAACAGCGAATACACCTCGTCCCACGGGGCTATCTGCACCTACGAAACCAAAGAATCGGACCTGATGATCTATGCCGACGAAGGGCAAATCTCCCAAATACTGATCAACCTGGTGAAAAATGCCCTGCAGGCAGGAGCCAAACATATCAGGATATCGGCTCGGATGGGCAAGGATGACGAGTATATCATAGAGGTTGCCAACGATGGCGAACCGATTCCCGTGAACAGCCAGGAGCAAATCTTCATCCCCTTCTTCACCACCAAGCAAGAGGGATCGGGTATCGGACTGAGCATCTCCCGACAGATCATGCGGAACCACAACGGCAGCATAGAACTCCTGCGCAGCAATGCCTCGGAAACGGTTTTCGAACTGCGCTTCCGATAGAATAGACTGAAGAGGAAGAGGAAAAGAAACAGATAATTGTAAAGGAAGAGTGTAAAGGGGGTGTAAAGTTTGTAAAGCATTTTACACTCCTTTCTTTTTTGCCTGCGACTGATTATCAGCAACTTAGATGTTTTGGCACGGTTTATGCAAGAGATTTGGCATCGGATAAAAAAAGAATTCATGCGATGAGAAGAAAGATTTTCATTTTCGTTTTGTTGACAGCTGCCAAGGCCTTCGTCGGAGTGGCGGAGGCCTGGGGGCAGCAGGCAGGAGAGGAAGGCCGGATAATGACGCTGCGCGAGTGCATGGCCTACGCTATCTCCAACTCCACCAAGGTGAGGATTCAGCAGGCTGCCATCGGGGATGCCCGCATAGCACGCCGCGATGCTGCCCTGGCATTGTTCACCCCCACCCTGAGTGGTCAGACCTACGCCTACTACAACTTCGGCCGAAGCATCGACCCTCAGACCAATACCTACTTCAACACCACGTCGTTTCACAACAACTACAGCGTGAGTCTGGGCTACGATCTCTTCGACGGATTCCAGGCAGTGAACAATCACAAAATCTCGAAGACGGGGATGCTCATAGCCCAATCGCAGGAGAAACAGGTGGAGGCAGACATCTGCCTAGCCGTCATGGAGGCCTACTATAATGTGGTCTACTACAAGCGTCTGTCCGACGTGTATGAGGAGCAGGTCAAAGCTGCCGAAGAGTCGCTGAAACTGGCTCGCCGACAGGAAGAACTGGGGCAAAAGGGGCACGCCGACGTGGTGGAGATGGAAGCCAACCTGGCTGACCGCCAATACGACTTCACAAACACGCACAACATGTACCTGAACCAGAAGATGGTTCTCGCTGACCTGATGTTCTGGCCCGAGGACGAGGAGCTGGAGGTGACCTCCAACCTGAAGGAACTCTCCACCTCGGCCTTCCATACCGGCCTGACCCTCGATGAAAACATTCTGGGCGATACCGAAACTGACGCGCAGAACGTGGTGGACTATGCTCTGGCTCACAATCCTGACATGCAGATTGCCTCGTGGCAACAGTTAAACGCACGGCGAGAACTCCATACGGCCAAATGGCAGACCCTGCCTACCGTAGGACTCTATGCGGGATGGAACACCAGCTATTATTCCTATCAGGGTAGCGCGACAGCATCGTTTGGCAACCAGTTTCGCAACAACCGAGGCGAGTATGTAGAGATGTCGATTTCCATCCCTCTCTGGGACAGGATGAGCCGCGCTTCGAAAATCTCACGCAAACGTCATGCCTACGAGAAGGCAACTGCCGAACTGGACCAGAAACGGCGGGACGTGGAGAGCGAAGTGAGACGGGCCATCCAGGACCGCGACGGCAGCGCTACCGCCTATCGGCAGGCTCAACGCAAGGGAGCGGTGCAGGCTGAGGCTTATCAGCTCAATCAGAAGAAACTGGAACAGGGACTCATCTCGCCCCTAGAGTTCCAGACCGCAACAGGCAACTATCTGAAGGCTCAGGCCGACGAGATGAACAGCCTCTTCAAGTACCTGATAAAACATGCTGTGGTGAAATATTATAATGGTGTAGAATATATAGAACAATAGAAATATGGATAAAACAATTGAAAAGGTGACAGGCTGGAGGGTGGCATTCACCAAGAAAGCACTCCCCTACTGGTCGGGCGCATTGCTGCTGGCCTTCATCATCTACCTGATAGCACGGCCCAACAACAAGACCCTGCGAGTAGACAAAGACTCCGTGGTGACGAGTACCGCCGAGAGAGGCGAATTCAATGACTACATCCGCATCAGCGGACGGGTGCTGCCTATGACTACCATACAGCTGAGCCCTCAGGAAGGGGGCATCGTGCAGACCATTCTCATCGAGGAAGGTTCGAAGGTAAAGGCAGGAGACCCCATCCTGGTGCTATCGAACGACAATCTGGACCTGCAGATCCTGAACTCAGAAGCCGAGTTGGCCGAGAAGGAGAATATCCTGCGCAACACCCAGATACAGATGGAGCAGCAGAAACTCGATGTGCGCCAGAACGAAATGGAGTACGGCACCGAGGTTGACCGCAAGCGCCGTGCCTACGAGCAGCAGAAAGCCCTCTATGACGACAAACTGATAGCCCGCGAGGAATACCTGAAGGCAGACGAGGACTACAAGTTGGCCCGCCAGAAGTACGAGCTCATCCGCGAACGATCCCGTCAGGACAGCCTCTACCGCGGCACGCAAATAGACCGCATGGAGGAGAGTCTGGAAAACATGGTGCTGAACATGCAGATGATTCGCCGACGCAAGGAAAGCCTCATCGTGAAGGCTCCCATCGATGGAGAACTGGGGTTGCTGGACGTGGTGCTTGGTCAGAGCATCGCCAGCGGTACGAGAATCGGGCAAATCAATTCGCTGGGCACTTACAAGGTAGAAGCCCAAATAGATGAGCACTACATCGACCGCGTAGTTTCGGGTCTGGAGGCCACCTTTGAGCGTCAGGGCGACACCTTCTCCACGTCTATCCGAAAAGTCTACCCTGAGGTGCGCGACGGAAAGTTCAAGGCCGACTTCAAGTTCTCTGGGGAGCAGCCAGACAACATCCGCAGCGGTCAGACCTACTACCTGAACCTGCAGCTCGGCCAGCCAGAAGAAGCCATCATCATCCCTCGTGGCACCTTCTACCAGAAGACCGGCGGCAAGTGGATTTATGTGATGAACAAGAGCGGAAACAAGGCCATGAAGCGTGAAATCCGCATTGGCCGTCAGAATCCGCAATATTATGAGGTACTCGAGGGTCTGGAGCCCGGTGAGCAAGTCATCACCTCCAGCTACGACACCTTTGGAGACAGTGACGTATTAGTATTTTAAGCTATGAAGAGTTTTTGGAATTTCCTGAAGAAGAACAAGTTATACGGGGCCATCAACCTTGTGGGCCTCACGGTGTCCATGGCGTTTGTGCTCCTGCTGGCAGCTTATGTCCGGCGGCAGCTATCCACGGATTCATTCCAGAAGAATGCGGATAGGATCCATGTGATTGCCAATGAGGATAACGTGATGATGGGTTATTGGCTGGACAATCACCTGAAGAACAATGTTCTTGAAATAGAAAAGGGATGTAGCGTGGCCAACATCGCACAGGCGGCAGCGTTCAACATTAACGGAGAACGAGTCTATGGCAGCACAATGGCAGCGGACAGCACCTTCTTTGAGATGTTCAGCTATGACTTGGTGGAGGGAAACAAGGCCGACTGGCGCGTTTCCCAGGACCGCTGTATGGTGAGCCGGGAGTTTGTCAATGCCCATTTCGGGGACAAGGATCCTATT
>JAILKU010000116.1 GCA_024693505.1 Bacteroidaceae bacterium
GGGGAGACCGGTTCTCGTGGACAGGCGATGCCTATACGGCTCAGGCGGCCTCGCTGGCAGCCTTCTCGAATTACGATATGGTGCTCAGAAACCTCCATTGGACGGATTCGCATCCAAACGGAATAGAGACTTACGAACTATACTGGATAGAGAGCCTGATAGATTATTACATGTACTCGGGCGACGAGGCAGGGCTGCGTGCCCTGCTGCCCCGGGCAGAGGAAAGACTCGGGCATGCGGAGGAGATTTTCGACCATCCCCAGGGACTGGCCTTCGTGGGATGGGACCTCCGGCTGGGCACGGGGTTCGACAATCCCCATTGCACCGAGGGAATCCGCACTTTCCAAATGTTGGCCATCGGGGCCTGGAAGCACTTGGCCGACGTGCTGGAGATGATAGGCGAACAGGACAAGGCCTGCCATTATCGCGCTCTGGCAGAACAGAAAACAACTCAGGCCAGCAGGCCGGAATATCTGGCCAGTCTGGGGATGCACGCATCGGCCGATGCCATAAACGCCGACCTGCTGCCCGACCTGGAGCGCCTCTACCATCCTGATTTCTCAGACAGGCTTCAGCGACAGTCTTACTCTAGCTTCAACCAATGTTTCATCCTGCAGGCAATGGCTCATGCCAACCACTACGAAGATGCGCTGGCCTCTGTTATCGACCATTGGGGCGGCCAGATAGAATGGGGCGGCACATGCTTTTTCGAACTCTTCCGCCCAGACTGGTGTAACATAATAGAAAAGAACGGTCCAGTCCCCTTCTCGCCCGGCAGCAGCACAAGTCTGGCCCACCCCTGGGGAGCCGGCGTAACGGCATGGCTCAGCGAGGAGGTGCTGGGCATCAGGCCCACTTCGGGCGGGTTCCGTACCTTCAGCGTGAAGCCCCACTTCGCTGGGCATGCAACCCGCGTGGAGGGTCAGGTCATGACACCCCACGGACCCGTCCAGGCCAGCTTCGACCTGAAGACGGGGCACCATTCCCTCTCGATTCCCGAGGGCACGGAGGGCAAACTCTTCATCCCTAAGGAGGGAATGGCCGTAAGAGCTGTGAAAGTAAACGGAAAGGTAATACAGGAATTTCAGGAAGACGATAGTTTCGTAAGTTTACCTGCTTTGAAGCCAGGCGATTACGATATCCGGGTGAAATATATCGGCCACCCGGCCAAAAAGCGCGAAGAGGGCGAATACGTCTTTGCCACACAGGCTGAGGTGGACACTCTGACACATGGTTCCGGATGGGAAACGAAATACGGACGAGACGGTTGCCTTATCGTGGCGGGACGCGAGGACGGAGGCGACCTTGTGCGGTTGCCGGACTATGCAGATTCCATCTTCTTCGATATCGGAGAGCGACGGAGCCTTAGCCATTACCGTTCCACCGAGATAAAACCCCTAAGTTCCAATGCCCTGCTGCCCATTTCGAACGGAAAAGACCAGCGGAACGCATTCGGTTGCTACTATACCGGTCAGGATCAATGCCTGCCGTTGAAGGTTCGGCTTAAAGGAGAGCATCCCTATCGCGTCTCGGTCTATATGGCCGACTGCGACCGGGGCGGCAGAGATGTCTGTGTGGAGGCCTTCGACCTGGAAACAGGTAATCGCATCTCGCCAGAGGTGCGCATCCCGACATTCGAGAAGGGTGCATACGTGACTTACCGTTACGATCGTTCAATCTGCATCTATGCCTATAATATCCACGGGGACAATGCCGTTTACAATGCCGTGTTCCTGGACCCTGTTAGCGACTGACAGGGAGAGGTCTGAGGTCGGAGAATCAGAATCTGCATTTATTAAGACTTATTGAATATGAGAAGATTGCTTTTTATTATCGCACTTTTGTGCCCGATGCAGGGCATAAGGGCTGAATCGGAACTCTTCCACACGTTCAGCGAGCCGGAGATGAAATACCGTCCGCAGGTTCGTTGGTGGTGGAACGGAGACAAGGTGACGGCACACGAGATTCTGCGTGAGCTGGACGTGATGAAGGCTGCCGGAATCGGAGGTGTGGAGATTAACCCCATCGCCTTCCCAGGTGGAGACAGTATAGGTCTGCGCACCCTGGAATGGTGCAGCCCCGAGTGGTGCCGGATGGTGAAGACGGCTGTTGACGGCTGCCGCGACCGGGGAATGGTTTGTGATATGATAGTGGGCTCGGGCTGGCCCTTCGGTTCGGAACGCCTGTCGCGTGAACAGCAATTGCAACTGCTCACGGTGGAAACGTTCGACGTGGCGCGCGGAAGCCGGTTCGAGATAGGGAGAGAGGAAATCCTGTCTCGCGTGAACCCGCCCATCTTCTCGCCCTATCCCAACCCGACTAAGGATTTGCTCTACCTGCGCCTGATGCCCAAGCACATCGTTCACTTCACCGAAGGCGTGAACCTGGACGAGAAGGCGGGCGACGAACGCATCAGCATTGCGGTTCCCGAAGACCAGGACTATGTACTCTACTGCTTCGTGAAGCTGAACGGTTTCATGGCAGTCATCAACGGTGCTCCCGGTGCACAAGGCCCAGTACTGAATCATTATGACGGCGCTGCAGTGCGTACCTACCTGGAACGCCTCTCCACTGCTCTCGGTCCCGTGCTGGGCGGCATGGGCTCTTACCTGCGTGCAGCTTTCTGCGACAGCTTCGAGACGGAAGGCTCAAACTGGGACGACCACATGCGCGACGAGTTTAGGCAAAGGCGAGGATATGAAATTTCACCCTATCTGCCCTATATAATTTATAAGGTAGGGCCCATGGGAAATCCCATCGGGGAGCGCTACGGCTCGGATATGGAGCTGGACGAGGAGTCGGCCGACCTGATAGAACGCGTGCGTAACGACTTTGAACGTACGATGCGTGAACTGTTTAGGGAGGGCTTCCTGGAACCTTTCAACGAATGGTGCAGACAGAACGGACTGAAGTCGCGCATTCAGGCCTACGGACGGGGACTCCATCCCGTAGAGTCAAGCATGATACTGGATATTCCAGAATGCGAGTCATGGATGAGAGCCAGTTCGGGCCGTGAGCTGCCCGACAACTCTATGTGGGCGCGCGGATACTCTCTGAACAACAAGATGGTAGCCTCAGGCTCTTTCCTGGCCGGCAACAATATGGTGAGCTGCGAGGAGCAGACAAATACGGATATCGTCTTCTTTGCCTCGATGGAGAACCTGAAGGTGACGGGCGACATGAGCAACCTCTCAGGCGTGAATCAGTCGATTCTGCATGGCTTCAACTACAATCCCGTCGAGACACCCTTCCCGGGCTGGGTGCGATACGGATGCTACTTCAACGAGCGGAACACGTGGTGGCCCCACATAAAGATGTGGATGGACTACAAGGCACGCCTCTCGGCCCTGTTCCAAAACGTGCGGATGCAGGCCGACGTGGCCATCCTGCCGGCCTTCGAGGACCTGTGGTCGAAGCTGGGTGCCCAACGCGATCCTTTCCCCGACCATCTGTATCCGGCCTACGCATACAACCTCTGGGAGGCCGTGCACCAGTCTGGCTGTGGCTGCGACTACATCAGCGAGGGCATCCTGGAGCGCGGACGTATCAAGAAGGGACGCCTGAGCTATGGTGACCGTGAGTGGGGCACACTCCTGCTGGCCGACGTGGAGAGTCTGTCTCCCATGGCAGCGCGCCGCCTGCGCAGCTTCGTCTCTTCGGGCGGACGTGTCATTTGCATCGGCAAGGCGCCATGGAAGAGCCACGGCCTGAAACGCGCAGCTCAGAACGATGCAGCCGTCCGCAAGACTGTGAGCGGACTGGAGCGGAAGTATCCGCAGGGCTTCGTGCGCGTAGCTCCTCCCAACGACGAACCGATGCTCAACTGGTGGCTCCGCATCATGCAGGCCAACGGGCTGCGGCAGGACGTTGTGTTCAGCCAACCCAACAAGTTCCTAAGCCAGAACTATTACAAGGGGGCCGGGGAGGATGTCTTCTTCATTGTGAACTACAGCGCCACTGAGGAAACCAAGCAGACGCTCTCCTTCCCAAGCGTGGATCGAGAAAAGCAAGCCTGGATTTGGGACGCTGAAACAGGGCGCCGCTACCGGCTGCCAGACTGGCAGGACGGGCTACACCTCCACCTGGGCCCTATGGAAAGCCGCCTGTTGGTCTTCGACAACGAAACGGAGGGCGAGTCATATTGCCCCATCCCCGAGCCGATGGGAACGGGACGGAGCATTGAGGGCCCCTGGAACACAAAACTGACAAACGCCCTAAGCGGACAGACCTTCAACTTGAGTCTGGCTGACCCGTCCGACCTGAACCGACAGCCGATGGCACAGACCTTCTCAGGCACTATCGAATATACTTCACGCATAATGACAGACCGTCCGCAGGACTTCTCACTGCTTGATGCTGGTGGGGCGAACGGCGCCGTGGTGGAGCTCATACTGAACGGCACAAGTCTGGGGCGCAAGTGGTACGGAAACAGGCGATGGGACGTAAGGGATCTGCTGCGCAAGGGTGAAAATGTCATCACACTGCGCCTCACCACCACACTGGGCAACTACGTCAAGTCGCTCAAGGACAACCCAGTGGCGCAAGGATGGACGGGTTATCAACGTGCTGTGCCCATAGGCCTTACGGGCAACGTCCGCCTATACTGACGGCATCGTTCCGAGCCATGCAGGCCAGTTCCTGAGATTCACCAAGAATTACTACAATCTGATTGCAGAAATATAGCGGCCGGTTTCAGAAAGCCGCTTCCCGGAAGGTTTTGAGCCGCCCGGAAAAGATTCCTGTATGACTTCAAAAACGGTCCATATCTTTTTTAGAGACATTTGGAAAAGAAAAAAAGAAACAAAGAAAGGCAATGAAAAGAGCATTCATTTTGATGGCTATAGGCATGTTTATGTTAGTTTCATGTCGTGAAACGGTCGATACGTCAGCCCGTTATGTATTTACCGAGAACACGGTAATGAGCTATCTGGAGAAACATTCTGCCGATTACGGCACGTACGTTGATATTCTTCACCGCGTGCCCGTCAGCACCGCCAGCCAAACCACATTGGCCCAGCTAATGTCGGCCCGAGGCCACTACACCGTTTTCGCCCCCACCGACGAGGCCATACGCCAGTACCTAGACACGCTCGTAGAGCGCCAGGTAATCGACCATCCCTCATGGGAAGCCTTCACCGACAGCGCCGTGCTCGACTCCGTGCGACGTGTGATAGCCTATAACAGTATAATTGACTGTGGCGACTACGACGAACCATTGCATACGTATGACTTCCCGATGGTTCAGGGCGGAGAAATCTCTATCCCCAATCTCTACGACCGAAAACTGACCTTCTATTACGACCGGCGCGACCCCGATGCTATAAGCGTCTTCAACCGATACCCCATAAATGTCCGTAATCGCGACATAATGGTGCTCAACGGCGTAATCCACCAGATGGAGGGTGTTATTGCACCGCTCAACATTACGGTCTGGAACTACCTTCACGACATCGTGGAACACCGTCGCGACGGATTCCTCGTCATGGCACGCGCTATTTTGGCATGCGGGCTGAAGGATACCCTCAGCGCCATACGAGACGAGGTGTACGAAGAAATGTATAAGCGCGGAGACATACCCGACTTGGACAACAGCGAGGTGTTTCAATACGATAGCTACCGCATCTACCGTGCACCGCAGCACCGGCTTTACGGCTTCACCATCTTTGCAGAGACCGACGATTTTTGGCGCTCGCAAGGCATCGACCCGCAGGATGCCGACCTGCTGCCCAAACTCGTCGGTTGGCTACAGAAGAACCACCAGTATGCCGATGAGGACGTCTTCACTACCGATGACCACTATACCAACCCCTCGAACCTGCTCTATCAGTGGGTAACCTACCACATCCTGCCCCAAAAGATGAGTTCAAACAAACTGGTAGCTCATTTCAACGAGATAGGTTACGACCCCAGCAATCCAGGCGAGCTGGGCGTAGCCTGCTACGACATCTACGTGCCCATGGGTCAGCGGCGACTGCTGAAAGTCTACGAGAGCCGAGAGAGCGACGGCGTATGGCTGAACAGATTCCCCAATCTCGATACGCGCCGTACAGGAACTTACCACGAAATCTCGTGCGACCCTGACAAAGCTGGATGCCATGTGATGCGCGACGACGAACGCGCCGTATTGAGCGACATCGTGAACGCCAACATATATCCCATTAGTGGACCCCTTACCTACGATAATAACACTCGCGCCAACCTGATGAAGCAGCGTATAAGATTCGAAGCCCAGTCCCTCTTCCCCGAAGCCATCACCAACGACATCAGGCTGAACGGCAACGCAGACGACCGCCGGAAGTACGTCTATGCACCAAGCGACAAAATATACCGCTACTTCGAAAACCTTTGGCAGACCGACGACACCTATACCTGCTTTTTCGACTACGGAGCCAGCAATCCCAGCAATATGGCGGACGAGATAAAGGTGGATGGCCGATACGATATCACGATCAAGCTTCCTCCCGTGCCAAAATCCGGTACGTACGAACTGCGATATGCCATCGTCACTACCAGCTACCGCGGCGTATGCCAGATCTATCTGAGCAAAGACCTCCAGAATCGAACCGTAACGGGAATTCCCACTGACATGCGCATCTCAGTAAAGAGTCTCGGCGCATGGGAACCTGACACAGAAGACCAGGACTACAACGCCGAGGTGGACAAACGACTGCGCAGCATTGGTTACATGAAGGGTTGTCAGCATACCGGTGCCAACGGGAACATCGCTCTTTCCATGCGCCAGAACAACGATTCATATTTCACTTGTATGCGACAGATTATCTCGCGTAGACATATGACTCCTGATGAGACCTACTACCTTACCTTTAAGAACGTTATGGATGCGCCGAAGGAGCTATATCTCGACTATTTCGAGTTCTGCGCAAAGGAGGTCTATGACAATCCCGAGACGCCGGAAGATATCTGGTAGGGGAGAATAGGATGAGCTATAAGTCGATATTTATTTATTGCTGTCCGCTAAAGTTTAAAAGTGCCGTCAACCCCCATCTTCAGTGCCGATAGACAGGCATTGTGGATCCGTTTTTCAAAAAGTAAGCCCCTCTTAGCCGAAAAGTGTCGGTTGTTCAGGTGGCGGATTGTTGATTTCAAGGATTTTCAGCCAGTCTTTTTCCGGTTGTTCGAAGAACGTGTAGCAGTTGACGTAGTACATGAGCATGATTCGGAACATGGTGGCCAGGTTTGAGAAGCTCCAGCTGCGCTCTATGCGCTTCTGCATGACCATGAGCAGCAGGTTTGCGATGAGTGTCACCCAGATCTGTATCTTGATGGCGTTAGCGCTCTCTCCGTAGAAGTACCTGAGCGGGAAGTTCTGCTTGAGTTGCTTGAAGATCAGCTCTATTTCCCATCTTTTGCGGTAGATGTCCACAACGTCCTCCACCTCCATCTCCATGTCGTTAGTCAGCAGTGAAACGAGTCTCGCCTTTGTCTTCCTGATGTCAGCGTATGTGATGATACGCGCATGATGGACGATGTCTTCCTCTTCCTTCCTGTGCTTTCTGAAGATGACGTGCTGCACGCGGTACTGCATGAGTCCCTGAGGGGCCATGTACATTGTGTCGCTCACCGTCTCATAGGAGAGGTTCTTCTTCATCTTCGTGACATACACCACCTCGTTCCGTGTCAGCTCCTCGAACTTGGCATAGTCGATGTATGCCCTGTCCATGGCAATGATGTCCCCGCTGGCATAGTTTGACGGCCTGAGCATGAAGCTGTCGTTCGTGGCAGCCGAGGTGAAACGGATGTCCGAAGGCACACCCTCGTTGGCGTGTATGTTGGCGTGGACCTTGATGCCGCCCTTCTTCTTTCCTGTCTTCGGATGCCGCCCCGCGCCCTTGAAGATGAGGTTGGAGAAGAGCGTGATGGTGGTCGAGTCGATGATCTGCAGCCTGTTAAGCCACTTCGGAACCTGCCGCCGCCGGCTGTCCGAGGAAAGTTCATCACTGTATGTGGCGTACAGGTCCCTGTATATGGCCTCGAAGATCCTCTCCGGCCTGCGGGCATTGGCATCGGAGAGCGTAGAGCGCCTGGGCATCAGGCTGACGCCGAGATGAGCCAGCTTGCGGGCCTCGGGAAACATGGAATCCGTAATCTCGCGCAACGAGTCGAAGCGTTTGATGACTGCATAGAGCATAATCACCAGATGCTGCCACACATCGAAGTGCTTTATGTAACGCTCACCCCCGTTTTCACGGCTGAAACGAACGATTTTCTGCCTGTTGAGCAAATTTAACAGCTGACCATACACCGGCTGTCCGATAAAATGCGTA
>JAILKU010000007.1 GCA_024693505.1 Bacteroidaceae bacterium
TGGACTTCAGCCTGCTTGATGTAGAGATTCTCGTTCATGGCGGCCTCGCCAATGATGGTGGCTATTGAGAGGATGCCTTGCCCTCCCACGCCGCAAAGTATGATGTCTGTTTTCATTGTTTTCGAGATTTCTGGTTTCGGATTTTCGAAATATCGAAATATCGACATTTCGAGATTTCGGCATTTCGAGATTCCGATGTTTCGTTATTTCGATTTTTCGAGGGACTTCTTCTGCTTCAGATGGCGCTGCAGCGTTTGCATGCACTCGCGGCGGGGAATGATGACGCTGGTGCCGTGATAGTTCAGCTCGTCGCGTATGGCCTGCGTAATCTCAGGCATGTTCTTCGGCAGGGGTACGACCACCTTCAGATGCTCCTCGCTCAGTCCGAGACCACGGCAGATGGCTTCAAACTTATTGGTTCCGGCCGAGTCCTGGCCACCCGTCATGCCAGTGGTGAGGTTGTCGCTGATGATGACGGTGATGTCGGCGTTCTCGTTGATGGCGTCGAGGAGACCCGTCATGCCGCTATGGGTGAAGGTGCTGTCGCCGATGATGGCCACGGCGGGCCACTGACCAGCGTCGGCGGCTCCCTTCGCCATGGTGATGCTGGCACCCATATCGACGCAGCTGTGGATGGCGCGGAAGGGAGGCAGGAAGCCGAGGGTGTAGCAGCCGATGTCGCCGAAGACACGGGCGTTGTCGTACTCGCGCAGCACCTCGTTCAGGGCGGCGTATACATCGCGGTGGCCACAGCCTTGGCAGAGAGCAGGCGGGCGAGCAACGATGTGGTCGGACAAGTCGGACTTGTCAGACTTGTCCGACAAGTCTGACTGGTCGGACAGGGCTGCCAGGGCCTGCTTCACCACGTCGGGGGTGAGCTCGCCAGTGCGGGGCAGGGTGGCATCGAGCTTGCCGTGGATGGAGGAAGAGGCGATTTCGCTGACGCCACGCACGATGTCCTCGATGAAGGGCTGGCCCTCCTCGACGATAAGGAGCTGCTCGCACTCGCTCATCATACGGCGCACCAGCTTCTTTGGCAGGGGATATTGCGAAACCTTCAGGATGGGGTAGGGGCATCCGTTGGGGAAATGCTCCATGACGTAGTTGTAGCCGATGCCGCTGGCGAGGATGCCCAGACTGCGGTCGTGGCCCTCAATATATATATTGTATACAGACTGCTCGGCATCGTGCTCCAGCTGTGGCTGCTGAGCCGTCACGTGGTCGTTGCGGCGGCGCGCGTTGGCGGGTAGGAGCACCCAGTTGGCGGCCACGGCGTTGTAGTTCAAGGGGTTTTGTTGACGTGGTACGTCAACACACTGGACGACGGCGCGTGAGTGGGCCATGCGAGTGGTGACGCGCATCAGCACGGGCAGACACTGGCGCTCGGAGTAGTCGAAGGCGTAGGCCATCATGTCGTAGGCCTCCTGCTGGTTGGAAGGCTCGAAGGTGGGCACCATGGCGAACTTGCCATAGAATCGCGAGTCCTGCTCGTCCTGGCTGGAGTGCATCGAGGGGTCGTCGGCCACGAGGACCACCACGCCGCCGTTGACGCCCGTCATGCCGCTGTTGACGAAGGGGTCGGCGCAGACGTTCAGTCCCACATGCTTCATGCACACCATTGCGCGCTTGCCCATGTACGACATGCCGAGGGCTTCCTCCATGGCGGTCTTCTCGTTGGTGCTCCACCGGCTATGCACGCCGCGCTCGCGTGCCAGCGGGTCGTTCTGGATGAACTCGGTGATCTCGGTAGACGGTGTGCCGGGATAGGCATACACGCCCGACAGTCCTGCGTGCAGGGCACCCAAGGCTATGGCTTCATCGCCTAACAATAGTCTTTTATTCATATTAAAGGGTTTAAGTTGAACAATCTTTCGGCAAAAGTACGAAAATTCTTGCGCATGGCCTAACAGACTGGAAAGAAATTTCAGGAAATTGGGGGAAATTCCACTCCTGATGGTAGAATATCCCCCAATTTCCTGAAATTTCTTTCGAAGACAACTACTTGGCTATGCAGACGTTCTTGATGAAGTGGCTCTCGCCGTTGGCATCACTGCCCACAATGGTGATATAGCCAGGCTGCATGATGTTGGGCAGGTTGGCCACGCGCTTACCGTTGATGAAGAGTTTCAAGTTGCCTTTGTTGAAGCTCAATGCGAAGTGGTTCCATCCCTTGCTGTTCAGCAGTTTGTGCAGCTCGCCCTTGTCGCCGTGGATGCCCTCTTCGTCGGTCTTCTGATAGTTCCATTCCATGCCGTCTGGCCAGAAGCGTGTGGTGCCGATGCCGACTTCTTCAGCATTATAGCTCTGCACTTCAAAAACAACGTCCCCGCCAAAGAGGAACTCAAACTCGTAGGTGAAGTTGTCGGGGAGGTAGTCCTTGCTGCCCTCGCCCACCATGGGGAAGAGGGTTGACCAACCGCCCGAGAGAACGATGTACTTGTGTCCCAAGGCCTCGCCCACCTCGGCACTACCTTCCTTGACGTCCCACTTCGAGGGCAGCTCACCAGCCTTCTCGCCGTTGAGGGTGTCGACGAAGATGATGTTGGCGGCGGGCTTGAAATCGCCATTCTTGTAAAGGTCGATGAGGTTGAGCAGCTCGGCCTTGTCGGGAGTGAGCAGTACGCTCTCGTCGTTGCCCTGCTGCTCTTCAGCTTGTTGTTCTTCGGCCTGCTCGTTGTCGGTGGCCATTTCGGTGTTCTCGCTCTCGGCGTCGGCAGCCTTGTCGGCTTTCTTGTCGCCTCCGCAAGCCGTCGTCATGACGAGGCTTGCCATGCACATTAGTGCCAGGTAAACTTTTTTCATGTTCAGTGGGTTTTAATTGGTTCTGTTTGAATGAGATTGTCATTACAATCTGCAAAGGTAGGCATTTGTCGGCATATACGCAACTCCAATGGCGGTTTTTTTTGACAAGAATTCTTGTCGGATGAAAAAAAATGCTTATCTTTGCAAACTGAATAGCTAACCTGTATGAGAAAAACGGCTTTCATCATATTCCTTTTTTGCTGGTGCTTCCCTGTCTTTGGCCAGCAGCAGGTGGATTTGCGCCCGCTCTATAAAGAGCTGGATGCCGCCATCGACTCTGCCGCCATCTTCCAGAAGCAGAAGACCGATGCCATCGAAATCTTGAAGAAGCAGTACGCTTCGTGCCGCGACGATGAAGAGCGCTACCGCTTCTCTTGGAGCCTGTATCGCGAGTACGTGGCTTTCGTGAGCGACTCCACGCTGTCCTATCTGCAGCGCTGCTTGGAGTTGGCCCACCGTATGAATCGTGGCGACCTGGTGGTGCAGAGCGAGCTGGCGATGGCTCATCAGCTTTTGGAGACGGGCTTCTACTCCGAGGCCGAAATCCGCTACAACCGCATGCCCGTGGAGCAGTTAGACAGCGCGATGCGCCTCTTGTACCTCTCTGGGCGCAACCATCTCTATGGCGAGATGGGCTTCTATTCGCACGACCCCGAGCTGAGCCAGCAGTTTCATTCTAAGGCCAACGCCATCCGCGACACGCTGCTCACCCTGCTGCCCCATGAGTCGGCGGCCTACGCTGAGCTGATGTCGCGCATGCTCAACAACCGTGGCACCCCCGACGAGGCACTGCCCTTTAGCGACCAATGGCTGGCAAAGGTGCTGCCTGGCACGCGCGACTATGCCATCATGGCCTTCTTCCGATCGGAGATCTATAAGCGCAAGGGCGACGTGACGATGCAGCGCTACTGGCTCATCCAGTCGGCGCTCACCGACATCCGACAGGCCATCATGGACCAGTCGGCGCTATGGAGCTTGGCCAACTCCATCATGCAGGACGACGGCGACCTGGATCGTGCCTACCGCTACATGGACTTCTCGTGGGGCTGCATCTCGCAGTTCAGTCCCCACATGCGCTCGTGGCTGGTGTCGCCCATCCTGACCCGCATCAACGACAAGTATAAAGCCAACCTGCACCAAGCCAACAGCAACCTGCGCTGGACGATAGGCGCCATCAGCCTGTTGGCCGTGGTGCTGCTGTGCCTGCTCTTCTATGTGTCGAAGAAGCGCAAGCAGTTGGCCGTGGCCGAGAGCGAGCTGGCAGCAGCCAACAAGCAGCTGTCGGCCCTCAACGGGCAACTGTCGGTGAAGAACGACAACCTCTCGGAGGCCAACCGTATGCTCTCGGACATCAACGGGCAGCTGCGCCAGGCCGTGCTCCACCTGAACGACTCCAACCGTGTGAAAGACGAATACATCGGCAAGTTCCTCAGCATGTGCTCGGATTATATCGACAAGCTCGACAACTATCGCATCCGCGTGAACCGCAAGCTGAAGGCGGGCCAGCATGCCGACCTGCTGCGCATGACTGGGTCGGAGCAGCTGAAAGAGGACGAGCTGAAGGAGCTCTTTGACAATTTCGACCAAGTGTTCCTGCACCTCTTCCCCACCTTCGTCGCCGACTTCAATAGTCTGCTACGCCCTAACGAGCAGATTACGCCCGCCGAGGGACATCGCCTGAACACCGACCTCCGCATCTTTGCGCTCATCCGTCTGGGTATCGACGAGAGTTCAAAGATTGCCGAGTTCCTGCACTACAGCCCCAACTCCATCTATGCCTATCGCGCCCGCATCAAGAACAAGGCCGCCGGCAACCGCGACGACTTTGAGCGGATGGTGAAGGAGATAGGGCTGAGGAGTGAGGAGTTAGGAGTGAGGAGTTAGGAGTTAAGAGTTAGGAGTTAGGAGTTTGCTCTTGGGGTCGCGGCTCACCACCCATCGCAGGGCATTGGTGAAGAGCAGCTGCTGCGTGGCGTCGATGAATCCCTCGTCGCCGTGCCCCATGTTCAGATACACCATGCGGTAGTTCTTGTTGGTCCACACGATGGGGAAATCGCCGCCGTGTACAATGTCCTTGATGCCGAAGGGAAACATCTTCGGCGAGATGCTCAGCAGCACCTCCACGTCGGGGTTCTCCCTTGGCGATGGCTGCCACTGGTAGAACTCGCTGGGCGGTGCCACGAACTCGGCGGGCAGCGACCTGGTGACGGGGTTCTGCTGTGTGTCGCAACAGACGAGGGCTGCCTGTGGCGGCCAGTTGTTGCAGTAGAACGTGCCACATCCCAAGAACTTGTTGAACCAAGGCCAGTGGGTGTTGCGGTCGTTGTAGGCGGCAGCATGGAACCCCAGCCAGCCCCCTCCCTGCTCCATATATTCTTCAAAGGCTTTTCGCTCTTCGGGTGCATGAGGCTGCGCGTTGAGTGCAATCACCACGCTGTACTGCTTCAGCCGTTCCAGCGTGTAGCCCGCCAGCGAGGTGGTGCAGTCCATTATCCACCCCTCGCCGTAAGTCAGCTTGTGCAGGAACTCCATCGCCTGCTTGTCGAACTGCACGTGTGCCTCTTCGGCTCTCGGTTCCCAATAGACGAGGGCGCGGAATCGGGGTTCACGGGCATAGTCTTGTGCACAGGCGGCACTGAACGGCAGGTTCGAAATGGCGAAAAGGATGAATGGGATGATACGTTTCATCATGTATAGGATTTAGTGGTTTATTGGCTGATGTTGGCCGCCCATCGAATGGCGTTCTCGAATAGCTGCAGGAAGGCAGCATTGTCCCAGAGCAGTGCGCTGTGGCCAAACTGGAAGTAGACGTTGCGGGCGGGCTTGGCGGTGTTGGTCCAGACGACGGGGTGGTCGCCCATGCGGATGTCGGTGTCGGTGGTGTAGCTCGCCTCGTCGACATGTGCCAGCACGTGCACGTTGCGGCGCGGGTTCTGCTCATAGATATACCATTCGTCGTCGGGGATGACGAAGGTGGTGGCCACGCCTTGCATCACGGGGTGTGTGGGGTCTTCCACCTGCACGGTGCCGTCGCACTTCTGGGCGATGTAGTTCTTGTAGACGATGCCGCCCATGAAGTCGCTGAACCACTGCCACAGCCCGTAGCCGTCGAATGAGCCGAGCAGGGTGGCATGGTGCAGGCCCACATAGCCCCCCTTGCCATTGTCGATGTACTGCTGAAACTCTTTGCTGGCATCTTCGCTCCAGGCGTAGGGCGGGTGGTTGAGCTGCAGAATCAGTTGATGGCGTGCGATGTCGCCCTTGGCCAGGTTGATGGCATCGTTGACGATGGTGAGCTGCAGGTGCAGCCGCTCCTTGTTCTGCTCCAGCCACTGCAGGCCGCGAGCGGTGAAAGGCTCGTGCAGCCCGCCCCGCTCGGCGAGAACCAGTACGCGGGTGGTGGCAGAGGAAGAGAGGACGTAGAGGAGGAAGAGAAGGGAGAGAATTTTTTTCATGGGGTGGATGGGGTGAATGGGGGAAAATGGGGTGGATGGGTGCTGCCAATGGCTAATTGCTGATTCCTACTCGCTTTTTGTGGGACTGGATGTAGAGGCCTCGTGCGGGTAGGCGGGGCGACATCGGGCGGCCACTGAGGTCGTAGCGGCGGGCGTCGTCGTTGACGGTGCGCTGCAGATGGCTGATGCCCGTGGTGAGGTTGTTGATGGTGAGCACGGCGTCCGTCGGGTTGGTGGTGTCGATGGTGAACACCAGCGTCTGCTTCAGGCGTATGGCCCTCTTGCGATAGATGTTGCCGTTGTCGTGGCCGTCGGTGCCATTGCCGATAGCATAGTAGTCGTCTGCAAGGCTGAGCAGACAAGGCCCGTCGACGGCACGAAACTCATCGGCGGCGCCGTTGCCGAAGGCGGGCTGGTGGAAGAACTTGAAGTTCACCTGTCCGGCACTGATTTGTCGTCCTGTCTCCAAGGTGATTTGATGGCGGTGGGGGGCTATGGCTGCCAGGGGCAGGGCTTGGCTCTCGTCCCATCCGTCGCCTCCTTCAGGGTCGTAGGCTGGCTTGCCCACGCTGTTGGCGGCCCCGATGAGCCAGATGCAGCCCGTGCCGTCGCTTGTGTTGTAGCACCGTGGCAGTCCGTCGTTGCCGAGGGGTGTCACGCGGAAGCACTGGTTGCCAAAGTCGGCTTTCACCTCATAGTCGCCGCTGATTGCGCGGAAACGGTAGGCACCATCGACTGTTGGCTCAAAGAAGTCTGGGTCGTAGTACCAGCTGTCGCTCGTCATGGTCTTGTCGCCCGTGACGGTGTAGGTCTGTCCCTGCTGCAGGGCGAGGGTGGCGGTGTAGGTGTTGCGTCCCGTGTATTCCATCCGTGTGTCGCCTAAGTAGAGGTTGTCCTTCTGCGTGGCGTTGCCTATCAAACAGTCGTACACGGTGTTGCGCTCGGTGCCCATGTTGTTGTCGTTGGCATATTCCCAATACATGCCTCCCGCCAAGTCTTGGTCTACGATGTATTGGCACTTGATGGTGAGCGAGCGCTGGTTGTCGTAGCCATAGACGAACTGCCCCTGCTGGTTGGTGACGTAGGGCACCTTTGCCACGTCGTCCCAGTGGTCAGTCCATTTGCCGCTTCTGATGCCGTCTTCAATCTCCTGTAGACTGATTTGCCCTGCCGAGCCGCTTCCGTCGGCGTTGCCGTTGCCATAGAAGGCCAGCCCCATCACCAGCTTGTCAGTTGGCACGCCCGCCTTCAGGTGTGCTTCGATGGCCTCCGTGGCCACCATCCATCCCTTGCCCACCTGTCCGCCTCGGTAGAGTGCCGAGTGGTGGTTGGGTGGCGATGCCATGTCGTAGGTCATCACGTTGACAAAGTCGAGATAGGGCATGCACGCCTTGAAGTCGTAGTATCCTGCTCCCGCCTGCGATGCCATGGTGAGCAGCAGCGTGTCGCCCAGTGCTTGGCGCAGGTCGCGCATCAGCAGGGTGTAGTTCTGCTTCTCGTCGGTGGGCGATGCCTCGCCGCTTGAGTTGCTGCCTGGGAACTCCCAGTCGATGTCGATGCCGTCGATGCCCCACTGTTGGCAGAACTCCAAGCACGACTGTGCGAAGAGCTGTCGCTTCTCGCTGCTCGCCGCCATGGGTGTAAACTTGCCGCGTCCCCATCCACCGATGCTCAGCAGCACCTTCAGTGCGGGGTTCTGCTTCTTCAGCTCCACCACCTGGCGGAAGCGGTTGGTGCCGTCGACATACACGCGGCTATCGTCGCCCACGCCGCCGAAGGCATAGTTGATGTGGGTCATCACCATCGGGTCTACGGGGATGGAACTCCACGACGTGACGTAGGCCACCACCTTCTTGGCCGTGGCGGGCATGGGCTTCTTGTACACGCGAACATAATCAACCAACATCTCGGCGGGTAGGGCACTCTCGTCGACACCTTGTGCGCCGCCCCATGAGCCTCCCCAAGCCAGGTTGAGGATGGGGTGGAAGGCATAGTGAAAGGGCCACACGGCGTGGTCGTCGCTCTCCTTGTTGAACTGCAGTTGCAGCTGTCCGTCGACATAGAAAGTCAGACGATCGGCCGTCCACTCCAGTCCATAGATGTGATACTCGTCCTCGGCGGTGGGCATATACATCTCGTGCGTCTTCTGCGTGCCCTTCGTATGGTTGTAGGCATCGCAGTGTATGCTCGACGACACATACCCCGCATGGTAGCCCACCTCCTCCATGATGTCAATCTCGCCACAACGCGGCCAGGGGTTGGTGTTCCAGTCCACGTTGGTGGGCATCATCCAGAATGCTGGCCATGTGCCCTTTCCCTTGGGCAGTTTGATGCGTGCCTCGAAATAGCCGTAGCGCCACCCCGTGGATGGCCGTGCGTTGATGCGCCCGCTCACCACCTGTCCGTCGATTTTCTGGCACCGGATGGTGAGGTGGTCGTCGCCGACGAACACCACCTTCTGTCCTTTGTAGGTCTTGCCCACATAGCGCTGCAGCTCGTTGTTCACCCAGCCTGGGTCTTGAATCTCGAATTTCCAGTCTTGGGTGTTCAGTTCGGTGCCCTCAAACTCGTCGCTCCAGTCGAGCTGATAGCCCTCGGGCACAAAGCCCGACTCCTGGCGCGTGGTCGACAGTCCACTGCCCGTCTGTGCCGTCAGCGTCGTCGCCAGCAATGCCATCATCATGGCAGTAACAATGTGTCTTCTCATCATATCGTGTGCTGTGTCAATAATTCTGTTGCAAAGTTAGCCTTTTTCTTCGACACGGCACAGCAGATATGGCAGGAAATATGGATGTAGGGCCGATGGCGAAAGAATCAACGTTCTGAGCCATCGGAGGTTAAGGGTTAGCATGGCGTGGCTGCAATATGGGCTGTCAGTGCCGCGAGTCAAGCCCCGATTTGGCATCTGCCAAGGCATTTACGCATATTCGAGAATGAGATTGGCATCAATCCCCATCTTGGAATGAAGTCGTTTGGCAAACGACATGGATATGCGACGGCGTCCACTCATAATCTGGCTTAACTGTGACTCGTTGATGCCCAAAAGTCGAGCCCCGTCTTTTTGGTGCATGTTGTGCGTATAAAAGTATTCTTCAATGGTAGCGATGAGGGGGGATTTCTGTCGCAAAGGGAGAATGTTTAGTTGCTCGTCCTCATAGTCTGCCATCAACTTACTGAGATGGGCAATCTCCTGCGTGTACTCATTGTCCATGTCTGGTTCAAGCATTCCTTTCTCGGTGGCTTCTGCTATCAGCTTCTCCACTTGGCTCTTGATGTCATCATACTGCTTTCGATTTGACAATTTCTCCATCTCTCTTATTAATTATATTGTTGCACAATCTATTTTACTATACTCTGCATGAGTTCCTATAAAGCGAATATTCATTACGCAACCAATGAAGATGACAACCGCAACCAAGCGGTATTTATTGCCACCAATGTTGAAAACATACCGTCCATTCTTTACATAGTCTGCCGTAGGAAACTGTTGTTTCAAGTCTATATGGCTATGCCATTGTGCGGCCTTGATAACCTCCACCCATTTGTTCAATGGTTTTGCAGCGTTGGAATGTGACTGTACAAAGTCAACCAAGAGTTCCTTGTTCGCAATAATCATGCTTCTGATGATTTTGTGGTGCAAAGATATGCTTTTCTTTCCAAATACGCAAACAAATTTGCAAAAATGTAAAGACCACGCCTCTTTCTGTATATGAAATCGTGCTTACCCCCACATATTTAACTGCCGTACGGTTGATTTCTATCAGCAACGAGGTTCTTTTTTCCTCCAAGCCATGCAACCCAAATTAGCAGTGCCATCTTTTGGTCGGCTCTTCCAAGGAATCGAGTCAAAAGGCGGCTCCCCATTTTCATGAGTCATGCTGCGGACGCAAAACTCGATGCCATTTTCTGCTCAAGGCTTACTCCCCGGTGCTGTAGGTATGCGCCACAAAAATCCCACGGCCTGGGACAAAAAAATAGAGTTACCAAATTTTTTTAGGCGTTGACTTTTTGAAAAAAGTCGCGCTCCAAATTTTCGCGTGCGATAGAGTTTCTTCGCGCAGGGGCTTCGCGGCCTTCAAAAAGTGGCCGTCGGCCTCGTTTCGCCAGTATATCATCCGCTTGAACGTCCATATTTTTTCTGCCCCTGCATTAACGTTAAATGTCTGAACATTAGCGTTTAGCATTTTTTCTGATGCCCATATTTGTCCATATTGGTTTGTTGATGCAGTTGACCCATGTCATTTTTTTACCTAACTTTGCACTTGCAAACGCAGCAACTATCGACCATTGAATACGAAACACATTTATCAACCTAATAAACACTTTAGCGACATGACAAGAAAGTCTGCACATTTATTGTTCGCCTTCGTTGCGATGCTGGCGGGTTCGTTGCCCACGCAAGCGCAACGGTTGGTGAAAGGTAAGGTGGCCGACGCCGAGGGCACGGAGCTCCCCGGCGTGAGTGTCGTGGTGAAGGGCAAGGAAGCCGCCGGCACCACCACCAGCATCGACGGCCGCTACGCCATCACCGCCAACCCTACCGACACCATCACCTTCAGCTACATCGGCTTCACCCCCCAAAAAGAATATGTGGGCAACCGCGAGGTGATCGACGTGGTGATGCGCGAAGACGAGAACACGCTCGAAGAAACCGTCGTGGTGGCTTTTGCCAAGCAGAAGAAGAACTCGGTGATAGGCTCCATTGAGACCATCAACCCCGCCGAGCTGAAGACCCCCTCGACCAACCTGACCAACACGCTGGCTGGCCGCATCGCCGGCATCATCAGCTATCAGCGCTCGGGCGAGCCAGGCAAGGACAATGCCAACTTCTTCGTGCGTGGCGTCTCCACCATCAACAGCGCGCTGGCAGGTCCGCTGATTCTCATCGATGGCGTGGAGATGTCGACCGAAGACCTGGCCCGCCTGGAACCCGAAAACATTGCCAGCTTCAGCATCATGAAGGATGCCACGGCCACCGCCCTCTACGGTTCGAAGGGTGCCAACGGCGTGGTGCTCGTCACCACCAAGAGCGGTCGCAAGGGCAAGATGAAGATTACCACCCGCCTGGAGACGCAGATTTCGACCCCGACGAAGATTCTGGAGTTCCTCGACGGCGTGGACTACATGAACCTATATAATTACGCGCAGCGCACGCGCGACACGAAGGGCCTGACCAGCGATGCCTATCTGATGGAGAAGATTGAGAACACCGCCGCCGGCACCGACCCCATGCTCTATCCCAATGTCGACTGGTATGGCATGATGTTCAAGAACCAAGCCATCAACACCAAGGCCACCATCACCGCCTCGGGTGGTGGCGAGGTGGCACAGTACTACCTCTCGGCCGCCTACACCCATGAGAACGGCTTGCTGAAGGTGCCCTCGGTGAACAATTACAACAACAACATCAGCATCAACCGCTACAACATCCGCGCCAACATCGACGTGAACCTCACGAAGACCACGAAAGCCTCGGTGAAGGTGTACTCGCTGCTCGACCGCTCGAACACCCCTGCCGTGAGCACCACGACGCTCTTCGACCAAATCATGCGCGCCAACCCTGTTGACTTCCCCGCCTTCTACGACAAGTCGATTGACAACACGTGGTACTATGCCGACCATGTGCTCTATGGCAATGCCGGACAGCGCGCGCAATATCCCAACCCCTACGCCCAGATGATGCAGGGCTACAGCGATGCCTTCAGCTACACGGGCAACAGCATCTTCACCATCGAGCAAGACCTGGGCATGCTGACGCCGGGCCTGTCGGTGCGCGGACTGGCCTCGTTCTCTTCCACTGGCTCCAACACCAACACCCGCCGAATGACACCGTTCTACTACGCCCTGGTGACCAATGTGTCGGAGCTGGGCACCAAGTATAGCCTGAACCAGATTGGCGAGGGCACCGACCGCCTGAGCAATCCCGACCAGAGCCTGTCGACCAGCAGCTCCTACTACTTTGAGGTGGCTGCCCAGTGGAGCCGCACGTTTGCCGACCACTCGCTGTCGGCCATGCTCGTGGGCCAGCAGAAGGAGCAGCTGCGCGGCAATGCCGGTGGCGCCTTCGGCTCGTTGCCCATCCGCACCATGGGACTCTCCGGTCGTCTCACCTACAGCTATGCCGACCGCTATTTCCTTGAGGCCAACTTCGGCTACAACGGCTCGGAGAAGTTCGACAAGAACCACCGCTGGGGCTTCTTCCCCTCCATCGGCGTGGGCTACATCATCTCCAACGAGAAGTTCTGGAGCGACTGGGGACTCGCCGACATCTTCCCCATGTGGAAGTTCAAAGCCAGCTACGGATTGGTGGGTAACGACAACATCATGGGCACCAACGAGCGATTCTACTATCTCAGCGACGTGAACACCAGCAACTCCAGCACCGGCTACCGCTGGGGCGAGAGCTTCGGCACCGCCTACGACGGCTACAGCATCACCCGCTATGCCAACTCGAAGATTGGCTGGGAGGCTGCCAAGAAGCAGAACTACGGCGTGGAGGTGGACCTGCTGGGCAAGGCCAACATCCAAGTGGAATATTTCCGCGAAACCCGCGACGATATCTACCAGCGCATGCAAGCCGTGCCCCTGACGATGGGTGCCACTGCCGACATCTATGCCAACATGGGCAAGGCTCGCAGCCATGGCATCGACGCCTCGTTCGACATCAACTGGAGCATCACGCGCGACTGGTGGCTGCAGACGCGCTTCAACTTCACCTACGCCACCAGCGAGTATATCAGCGGCGGCGACATCATCTACCCCGAATCGTGGCGCAACCGCATGGGCTACAACCTCAGCCAGCAGTGGGGCTACGTGGCCGAGCGACTGTTCATCGATGCCAATGACGTGGAGAACTCGCCACGCCAGTTCGGTCTGGTGCCCAACAGCGACTATATGGCTGGCGACATCAAGTATATCGACGTGAACCAAGATGGTATCATCGACGTGAAGGACCAGGTGGCCATCGGCTACCCCACCGACCCTGAGATTATCTACGGCTTTGGCGCCTCCACGGGCTATAAGAACTTCGACATCTCGTTCTTCTTCCAAGGCTCGGCCCACTCGTCGTTCTTCATCCAGCCCAGCAGTATCGAGCCTTTCGCCGCCCATCGCAATGCCCTGAAGCTGGTGGCCGGCAACTACTGGAGCGAGGAGAACCCCGACCCGCACGCCTTCTGGCCCCGACTCTCCACCAGCATCCGCTCTAACAACACGGTGAACAGCACCTGGTGGCTGCGCAACGGCTCGTTCCTCCGCCTGAAGACCGTGGAGATGGGCTATTCGCTGCCCGCCAAGTTCACCAAGAAGCTGGGCTTCGAGGTGATTAGGTTCTTTGCCTCGGGCAACAATCTCTTCTGCATCAGCGATTTCAAACTGTGGGACCCCGAAATGGGCGGCTATGGCATTGGCTATCCCACGCAGCGCGTCTACAACGTAGGCCTGAACGTGGAGTTCTAACAGTTCAATTAAAAAGAATAGCATTTAAGAGTTATCAATCATGAAGACGAAGATCAACAACATATTTGCCGCCTGTTCCGTATGCTGCTGTATCACAGCAGCCATCACAAGCTGCAGCGACTACCTCGACGTAGTCCCCGACAACACCCAGGAGGTGTCGGCCATCTACAACCGCAAGGAGATGGCCTACAACGCCTTGGCCACCTGCTACCACTATCTGCCCGAGTTCGACAACACCTACTCCTTCCTGGGGATGAGCGACGAAATGATTATGGGCATCGACCGCGTCACCGACGGCAAGAACGCCATGCTGGGCAAGATCAGCGCCGACAGGCCCATCATGAGCTACTGGTATGGCGACACGGGCGCCAGCTGGTACGAGCATGCCCCCTGCGAGGCATCGCTCTTCATCCCCTTGCGCATCTGCAACTCGTTTCTGAACAACATCGGCCGCGTGCCCGACATGACGCAGAGCGAGATTTCACGATGGAGCGCCGAGGTGACATTCCTCAAGGCCTACTACCACTTCCTGCTGTTCACACAGTATGGAGCCATCCCCCTTGTCGACAAGGAGACCGCCCTCGACGTCTCGGCAGCCGAGAACCAGCTGGTGCGCGTGCCCGTTGACTCGGTGGTGAACTACATCGTGGGTTTGCTCGACGAGAGTGTCGACGCACTGCCCATACGCATCATCAACACCGCCGAGCTGGGACGCATCGACCAGCTCATCAATCGCTGCCTGAAGGCCAAGGTGCTGCTCTATGCCGCCAGCCCGCTGTTCAACAACAACCCCCTCTACTACTCATTGGAGAACAAGGACGGCACCAAGCTCTTCCCGCAGGACGACAAGGAGCTGGAGGCCAAGAAGTGGCAGCGCGCGCTGGCCGCCTATGAAGAGGCCATGAAGATGTGCAGCCAGCTGAGCGTGAAGCTCTATCGCTATCCCGCCAGCGACTACTCGAAGACCGTCGATGCCCGCAACTTCCGCAACGACAGCATCCGTCTGCCCTATATGTACAACTACCAGTATGCCATGGTGACGAAGTGGAACGAAGAGGTCATCTGGGGTGCTTCGCGCACAGCTGAGAGCTGGTACTCGTGGCACAATGTGCAGCGCTCCATCAACTACAAGAGCTCGGCAGCCACCAGCACCGGCGATGCCTGGCAGTGGTTTGGTCCCACGCTCAACGCCACGGAGTTCTTCTACACCAAGAACGGTCTGCCCCTTGACGAAGACCCCACTTTCGACTATGTCCATCGCGACAGTATTGTGACCATTACCGCCGACCACAACACCGTGGCACAGGTGGGTGAGCAGACGGCTTACATGTTTATGAACCGCGAGCCGCGATTCTATGCCTCCATCGGCTTCGACCGCTCGCGAGTGCGGGGCTACGGCACGCTCTACAATCTGAAGATGCGCTACCAGGAAGCCAACGGCCGACAGAGCCACAACGACATCGACGTGCCCACCAGCGGCGTATTCCTGCGCAAGCTGATGCACCCCGACACGCAGGGCAATGGCACCATCACCCTCTATCCCTGGCCCATCATCCGCTACAACGAGATGATGCTCAGCTATGCCGAATGCCTCAACGAGGTCTATGGCGAGGCTCGCCAGCAGGACGTGCTCAACCTGCTCGACAGCATCCGCTCGCGAGCTGGGGTGCCCACCGTGGAAGAGGCTTGGGCCAATGCCAAGCATCCCAACATGTATACCACGAAAGACGGTATGCGCCAGATTATCAAGCAGGAGCGCACCGCCGAGCTGGCCTTCGAGTGCTATCGCCACGACGATGTGCGCCGCTGGCTGGAAGGCTCGAAATACTTCAACACCAACATCTACCAGTGGAATGCCGATGGCACCACCGCCCAGGACTATTACCAGCGCCGCCAAGACCCACAGCTGCTGCATGTGTTCACCACCCGCAACTACTTGTGGCCCATTCCCACCGACGAGCTGGTGAAGAATCCGCTGCTGGTGCAGAATCCCGGCTATTAAGCGTTGAACCCATCCACAGAGCACACGGTGCGCTCAGCATCGTTCCGTGTTTCCCTCTCCTCTGAGGACTGCAAACTATAAAGATTGAAAATTGAAAACTGAAAGTTATGAACAAGATAATTAAGCTTTTCCTTGTAAGTTCAGTATGTTGCGGCATTGCCGCAACCCTGGCTTCCTGCTCCGACGATGACGACACGTCGCTGACCGCCGTCAGCAACTTGAGCTACGAACCCACCATGGGTGGAGCCATCATCACCTATCATGCACCCGAGAGCAACGACCTGCTCTACATCAAGGCCTCCTACACCAACTCCTTGGGGAAGAAGGTGAGCCATGCTGCCAGCATCTACGACAACAAAATCGAGGTGGACGGCCTGGCCGACGAGACGAAGACCTATCCCATCGCTGTCTCCGCCGTCGACAAATGGGGTGGCGAGACCCCTGCCACCATCATTAATGTGCAGCCAGGACGCTCCTACATCAACATTGTCAAGGACAACCTCACCATCCATCCCATGCCCGGCGGTTTCACCGTGCTGTGGGAGAACCCCGTGGGCGCCGATGTGAGCAATGCCGACGAGATTGACGACAAGACTGTGGGCAAGCCCGTTTATGTGGTGGTGACCTACACCGATGCCGAGGGCATCACCCGCACCCGCTATCTGGTGAGCAAGATGCGCAACGCCAAAAGTCGCGTGCGCGGACTCTTCGAGGGCACCTATGACGTGACCTATCGTGTGGAAGACTCGCAGGGCAACAAGACGGTGGAGAGCGCACGCGCTCCCTACAGCGTGCCCCCCGAGGCTGAGTTCCGCAAGTTTGAGGAGCGCGAAGACCCCAAGGGCGGCACTGTGAAGCAATACATCTGGACGCTGGTGCCCAAGCTCACCACCCTGCAACCCGCTTGGGACGACAATGTGAACGCCGCCTTCTTCGACGGCATCATCGACAGCAAGGCCGGCGGCTACCATGGTTATGCAGCCACCGATGCCAGCCACAGCAGCGTCACCTATGGAGCAGCCCTGCCTTGGGACACCGAGCAGATGGACGTGGTGGTGGACATGCACCAGGTGGTGAGCATCTCGCGACTGAAGGCTTGGCAGCGTGCCTATCACTATGGCGACCAGCCCTATTCGGGCGCCAACCAGACCGAAGGTGTCAGCGACGACTACGACTACTACCAGCCCACCAACCTGAAGCACTTCAAGCTCTTCGGGGCCATGACCCTCGACGAGGATGCTTGGTTCCTCATCAAGGATTGCGACATCGCCACCAACTCCACCGCTGGCGCGCTGCCACAATACTGGACCAATCCCGAATATCTGGGCAAGACCAATGTCTACATGCCCACCAACGAGAGTTACCAGGCTGCGCTCGATGGCCATGAGTGGGAACTGGACGAGATGACCGACTCGGTGCGCTATCTGCGGGTGCGCATGGTGGAGAACTGGGATCTCTCCAAGCGCCAGGTGTCGGGACTCTCCGAGCTGAACCTCTACGGAGCCGTGCTCGTCAGTCCCGAGGAGCTGGCAGCCAAAGAGACTGCTGCCAGCGCGAGAAAGAAGTAACGACAAGATTTTTGTATCATTTAGACGATAAATAATATGATTACCAAGAGCATCAAATACTTTGTGTGTGGTTGCGTAGTGGCTTGCGGCATTGCCATGACCACCAGTTGCAAGGACATGGACGACAACTACGCCGACTACCTGGCCAACGTGCCCACCTACTCGCCGGCCGTGCGCAACCTGAAGGCCGTGTCGCCCGAATCGGGCACGCTGACGCTGAGCTGGGACATCGTAGACGACACCCACCGTGTGAAGGCCATCCGCATCCTGGCCAAGAAGACGGCCGACGACGTGCAGACCTACGACATACAGCAGGTGGTGACGGAGTACACCATCAGCGGACTGGAGCTGCAGGGCTACGAGTTCGATGTCTATACCATCGACGGTTTCGGCAACCTCTCCATCCCCGTCAGCGAGACTTTCACCCCCATCCCAGGACGTGAGTAAGATGAAGACGACAGGCAGGACTACGCTGCTGCTGGCGCTGCTCATGATGCTGGTGGCTTGTGGCGACAGCGACGAAGCGCAGCAGCTGCCCACGGTGAGCACGCTCGACCTCACCGTGACAGGAGCCAATGTGCAGACGCCCCACGGCAATGTCTACTTGTTCTACGCCGCTGACGTGAACTTCGACTATGCCACAGGGCGCGAGGCCGACCGCACCATCCTACCCGACGGCACGAAGGCACCACTGGTCGACGTGAGCAACACCTATGCACCCACCGTGAGCTATGAGCGCGGTGGGAGCACGGTGGAGCTGCATCCCGTGAGCGCCTATGGCACACAGCGCGACGGGCAGCTCGACAACCACTCGTCGGTGCGCTACAGCCAGATGCACTTCGATGTGGCCAGCCTCTCCAAAGCGTATGGGCAAGTGGGCTATGGCAGTACTGTGCTGGTGGTCATCGTGCTCAACGATGAGCAATCGCGCACATGGGTGGCACGGGCGCTGCAGCTGCGCAGCAACCATCTCATTCACATCGCACTGCCCGACCATAAAAGCCCCACCTACGTCCCTGCGTCGGAACTCAGCGTCAAGTGGTGGCAGGTGGAGGATGAGTAAGGCACGAAACAACTAATCAATAAAGCAAAAACAATATGGAGCACAGAGACATAGAGATGAAGGGCTGCGCAGAGAATAAAAACTTTGTGCCTCCGTGTTCGATAAAATCGACCCTTTAACCATTACAGAATGAAAACAAGGTTGCTGACATTTCTATCATTTGTCATCTTTCATTTATCCTTTTGCCCCATAGGGGCGCAGACGTCGCAGCCCCCCGTGGCCACCGTCTACACCACCGACGGCACCCGCCAATACTCGCTCACACCCACCCAGGTGCAGGGCGAAGAGAGCACCAATGTGCGCAGCGCTCTGCTGTTGCACCCCGAAGAGACCTACCAGAGCGTCGACGGATTTGGCTTTGCCATCACTTACTCCTCGGCCTACAACCTGCTGAAGATGACGGCCGCCGACCGCGCCGCCCTGCTGCGCAAGACCTTCTCGCCCACCGAGGGATATGGTGCCAGCTATGTGCGCATCTCATTGGGATGCAACGACTTCTCGTCGACCGAATACTCGCTCTGCGATGAGAAAGGCCCCGACGATGACCTGCTGAAGCACTTCCGCCTCTACACCGACGAGACCAACTACGTCATTCCCGTGCTGAAAGAACTGCTGGCCATCAACCCCCAGCTGAAGATTATCGCCGCCCCCTGGACATGCCCCAAGTGGATGAAGGTGAACAACATCACCGAGCGTCGCAATCACGACAGTTGGACCGATGGTCATCTCAATCCCGCCTACTACAAGGCCTACGCCCAGTATTTTGTGCGCTTCGTCAAGGCTTTTGCTGCCGAGGGCATCAGCATCTATGCCGTCTCTCCGCAGAACGAGTCCCTCAACCCCGGCAACTGTGCCTCGCTCTACATGCCATGGAACGAGCAGGCCGGATTTGTGCAGCAGCTGGCTCCGGCGCTGAAGCAGGCTGGCTTGAAGACGCGCATCTACCTCTTCGACCACAACTACAACTACGACAACAAGCCCGAAGAGCAGCAGTACCCCGCCAAGATATATAAGGTGTACGAGGGCAAGGACTTCGAGGGCAAGGAGCTGGTGGTGGGCGCTGCCTATCATAACTATGGTGGCCACACCGACGAGCTGAACGTCATCCACAATCTCTATCCCGACAAGGAGCTGCTCTTCACCGAGGCCTCCATCGGCACATGGAACAACGGGCGGCATCTCGACTCCTCGCTCGCCGACTGCATGGTGAACATCGGTCTGCACACGCTGAACAAACACTGCCGTGGTGCCATCGTGTGGAACTTCATGCTCGACATGCAGCGTGGCCCCAACCTCGACGGTGGTTGCCAGACGTGCTACGGAGCCGTAGACATCGACGAGAGCAACTATCGCGACTATACGCTCAACTCGCACTACTACACCATCTGCCACCTCTCGGCGGTGGTGCGCCCTGGTGCTGTGCGCATAGGCACCAGCGGATGGCACTACGACGGAGTTACCTACACTGCCTTCCGTAATCCCGACGGCACGATGGCCGTGGTGCTCTACAACGCCAACCAGGGCGAGCTGGGCACCAACATCGCCACGGGTCAGCAGCGCTTCCACATCACCCTGCCGCCACGTGCTGCTGTCAGCGTGTTGCTGCCCGCAGGTCAAGCCACTGGCGTGGGTGCGCCGTCGGCCCTGCAAGCCATGGCCACGCCAACCTACTACACGCTCGGTGGCACCAAGGCCACCTCGCTGTCGGCCCGTGGCATCTACATCAGCCAAGGACGCAAGGAAGCAAGAAACACAAACAACAATCATATTTATTAATCACTCATTAAAAACAACGATGACTATGAACAAAATGTTTACTCGAATGGCCCTGGCAGTGGCACTCATTGCAGGAGCCAGCACTACGGCCCAAGCCCAGACCGCACTGGTGGTCGACGGCTCGAAGGGCTACGACGGCGTGCTCGTCAAAGGTCAGGATTACATCCTCCCCGGCACCGACAAGAGCTGGTATGTCATGCCCGACCTCTTCACCCACAAAGAAGGCGACGTGTGGACCTTCCAAGGCTATCAGACGCCTGAGTATGCCTATTTCTTCATTGCCGACGAAGGGCTGAAGTACATCAAGACCGAGTATCGCCCCGTTGACGACAGCCCCGAAGGCACCTACGCCGACTGGGCCGTGAATCGCGCCCTGTGGGTGAACGGCAGCAACAGCATCGGCTTCCCCTCGTATGCCAATAACCCCATCAACTGGCAGGGCGACCGCAGCCTCTGCGTGCCGCAGATTGATGCCAACATCTATCGTCTCACGCTTACTTTCGGTCAGGAGCTGAACTCCGAGGCTCAGGTCAACTTCAAGTTCTTCAAGGGCACCAACTGGGGTGGCGACGTGCTGCCCGGTAAGGAAGAGGGCAACATCTGGATGGAAGACAACCCATGGTTGCACGTGGGCGGTCAGGACGGCGCTTCGGGCGACAACGGCAACCTCTACAGCAACGACGGCGTGGCATTTGGCGTCGGCGACAAGCTCATCGTCACCATCGATATGAACGTTACGCCGGGCAAGCTCACCGTCGACTATCAGGAGTACATTCCTTCCGACTTCCCCACCTTCAACGGTGAGAACATGGCCAAGAAGGGCAACTTCTATGTAGCCGAGGCTACGCTGACTCAGGGCGGCACCTTCACCCTTGGCAACGAGGGCGTGGTGGGCATGGACCTGAGCACCGCCTTCGTCGATGAGTGCTTTGCCACGACCAACGGCAATGGCACCTTCACCTTCAACGCCATCAGCGGCCCCTACACCATCATGCTGATGCCCTCGCTGAACTACGTGAAGATTTTCCCGGGCACCTACGACGCTCCCGCCACCTTCAACGACAGCAAAGCCCTCTGGCTCATCGGCAACAACACTGTGGGCATGCCCACCTATGCCGCCAACAGCTCGAACTGGAGCGCACTGCTTTCGGGCAGCATCCCCGTGGCACAGATTGCCGAGAACATCTACAAGGTGAAGTTCACCGTGGGCGAGCAGTTAGGCACTGGCGTCAACTTCAAGTTCTTCGGCCAGTATGGTTGGGGCACCGAGTTCCACGGCTCCGACCTGTTGTTCGACAACAGCGACTTCATCTACATCAATAATCCCGAAGGCGAATGGACCTACGATGCCGATGGCAATGAGGTCTACACCCGTGGTGGCGACGATGGCAACATCAAGGGATCTCTGCGCGAGGGCGAGACGCTCACGCTGACCATCGACCTGAACGGCCTGGTGTTTGGCGATCCCGTCAACGACTTGGAGGCTGTTCCTGGCCGTGTCACCGTGCAGTATTCGGGGGCTGGCTTACAGAAGCCCACCTTCAATGGCGAGGAACTCACCGCCGTGGGCAACAGCTACGAGCGCAACGACATCCTGGAGCAGGGGAAGAGCTACCGCGTGGAGAATGGTCCTGATGCCGACATCGTCAACTCGGCCAGCTTCTACTACAATCCCGACTACTTTGTGAAGAATGCCGACGGCAGCTTCACCTTCAAGGCGCTCACGGGCAACTATCACCTGGGCATCAATATGAGTGGCAAGTACTTCCACATCTATCCGCTGACCGCCGATGGCACCGCTGCCACCTATGAGAACGGTGGAGCCATGTATGCCAACGGTGGCAACCAGTTTGGCAAGCCTTCATTCGCCATCAACCCCAACGGCTGGGGCGAGTCGAACAATTGGAATCCCACACTATCGCAGTCTGTGAGCTTGGCTCAGGTTAAGGATCACATCTACACCCTGACGCTCACCATTGGCAAGCAGCTCGGTTCGGGCGTTGGCGGTGGCCAGTCGTTCAAGTTCTATGGCGAAGGCCAAGGCTGGGGCGGCGAAGTGCAGGACTACATCGTGAAGGCTGGCGAGGGCGACCAGTATTTCGTTCGCAACGAAGGCGCCAGCGACACCAACAACATCTTCCAGGTGGAGCCGCTCACCGAGGGCGACACCTTCGTGCTCGTGCTCGACCGCACTGGCGAGACGCCTGTCCTCTCGGCCCAGAAGGCGCTCGACGAGACGGGCGCTGGCGTTGGCGTGGGCATCGCCGCCATCCAGTCGGTGGCCCCGAAGGCCGACGACGCTATCTACAACCTCAACGGCGTTCGCGTCAGCCATCTGCAGAAGGGCATCTACGTCCGCAGTGGCAAGAAGATGGTGAAGTAATTCGTCATTCGTAACTCGTCATTCGTCATTCGTAACTCGTCATTCCCGATGCGGCTCATCCTTCTGATGCAGTTCGTTATGTGCCTGGCAACGGCAGGTGCGCAGTCCTTGTGGGACCCGTCGCACCTTGCCTATGCCAAGGCGCACGCGCAGCAGCCAGTGTTGGCAGCAGCCATCAGCCGCTTGGTTGGTGATGCCGACCAAGCCCTGCTGGCTGCCGCGCCATCGGTGATGCAGAAGCAGACAACGGCCGTCAGCGGCGACCGCCACGACTACACCAGTCTTTCGAGATATTTCTGGCCCGACCCTACGAAGCCCGATGGACTGCCCTACGTGAACCGCGACGGGCTGTCGAATCCTGAGCTGGACAAATACGACCGCAACCGCCTCTCGGAGATGACTTCGGCCGTGACCACCCTCTCGCTGGCGTGGTATTTCACCGACCGCGAGGCTTATGCCCAGAAAGCCACCGAGCTGCTGCGCACGTGGTTTCTCAACAGAGCCACCCGCATGAACCCCCACTTGCGCTATGCCCAGATGGTGCCAGGCGTGAACGGTGGCCTTGGTCGCTGCTACGGGCTTATCGACAGCTACTCGTTTGTAGAGATGCTCAGTGCCGTGAAGCTGTTAGAGCAGTCGAAAGCCTTCACCCGCCGCGATGCCCAGCAGCTCAAGGCCTGGTTTGCGCAGTTCCTCCAGTGGATGCTCACCAGCGAGCAGGGCATTGAAGAGAGCCGCCAAGCCAACAACCACTCCGTGGCCTACGATGTGCAGCTGCTGAGCTACGCCCTCTACATGGGCAACCAGCAGGTGGCGCGCCAACTCACCGACAGCTTCCCCTCGCGCCGTCTGCAACAGCAGATAGCCCCCGATGGCAGTCAGCCTTATGAGCTGTGGCGCACGCTGGCCTTTGGCTATTCCGAATATAATCTGCAGCACTGCATCGACTTTTGTCAGTTGGCTCGACAGGCCTCGACCATGCCGACGCTCGCTACTTTGGAGAAAGCCGCCGACTACTTGGCGCAGTATCTGGGTAAGGATGTGCAGGCATGGCCTCATCAGCAAATCAGCGACTGGGAAGGCAAGCAGCAGGAACTGTGCCGCGACCTCTACCGCCTGTGGCTGCTCGATGGGCAGCGCGAAGACTATCGGCGGCTGGTGGACCAGCATCTGGTGAAGCAGTTCGCCGACCGTTTCTTCCTGCTCTACTATCGCCCCACCGTGGCCGACCAGGCCTTTGCAGCTGCCGATGTGCAGTTGCGCTTCCAGATGGAGCAGGTGCGGACGGCCAGGACGAAGACTCCTGGCACCATGCCCCGCAGTGTCAATGCCGACGGCACGCTGCGCATGGTGGGCATCGGCGACTGGTGTTCGGGCTTCTACCCCGGACTGCTGTGGCAGATGTACCAATGGACGCACGACGACTTTTGGCGTCGCCAAGCCGTGGGTGAGACGTGGCATCTGCAAGACAACCAGTGGAATGCCAGCAGCCACGACCTGGGCTTCATGATGCACATCCCCTTTGGCACTGCTTGGCGGCTGACGGGCGAGCGCAGCTATCGCGATGTTGTGGTACAGGCTGCCCGCACACTGACCACGCGCTTCGACGAACGAGTGGGGTGCATACGCAGTTGGAGCTGGGGCACGCCCGAACGGTGGCGCTTTGCCGTCATCATCGACAATATGATGAACCTTGAGCTGCTCTTCGAGGCCTCGCTGCTGACGGGCGACCAACGGCTGCGCCAAATGGCCGAGAGCCACGCCGACAAGACGCTGCAGAACCACTTCCGCCCCGACGGCTCCTCCTATCATGTGGTGGACTACAACCCCGACGACGGCTCCGTCATCAAGCGCATCACCCATCAGGGCCTGGCCGACGAAAGCGTCTGGAGCCGTGGGCAAGCCTGGGGACTCTATGGCTTCACCATGTGCTACCGCTACACTCGCCATTCATCCTATTTAGAGCAGGCGCAACGCATTGCCGACTTCTTCCTCAACCAACACAACCTGCCCGCAGACCTCATCCCCTACTGGGACATGCGCGACCCCGCCATCCCCCAGGCTCCTCGCGACGCATCGGCAGCCGCCATCATCGCATCGGGCCTCTACGAGTTGGCCACCTACAGCGCACCTTCCTTGGCAGCACGCTATCGCGACACGGCCGACCGCATCATTGCATCGCTCGAAAGTGCCTATCAGCCCCAGCCCCGCACCATGCAGGGATTCCTGCTGCTGCACTCCACCGGCAACTATCCCGCCCACGACGAGATTGATGTGCCCATCAGCTATGCCGACTATTATTATCTGGAGGCCCTGCGGCGCAGCCAAACCATGAGATAACCCCATAGGCGAAACAAGGAATAACAAGCCTCTTCCCCTCAACCAGCATTAAAATCGTAAACCATAAAAATAACGCAAATGAAACGGTTGATAGTTTCTTTATTCATTATTCATTTTCCATTGTTCGTTAGCAGCATCGCTGCGCAGTCGCTGCCCGTTTATCTCGACGAGACAAAGCCGCTGGAACAGCGCATCGACGATGCCCTGCGGCGCATGACCCTCGACGAGAAGATTGCTGTCATCCACGCTCAGTCGAAGTTCTCGTCGCCCGGCGTGAAACGCTTGGGATTCCCCGACCTGTGGACCGACGACGGCCCTCACGGCGTTCGTCCCGACGTGCTTTGGGACGAGTGGGAACAGGCTGGGCAGACCAACGACTCGTGCGTGGCCTTCCCAGCCCTCACCTGTCTCACCGCCTCTTGGAACCCCTCGCTGTCGCGCCTCTATGGCGAGAGCTTAGGCGAGGAGGCCCTTTATCGCGGCAAGAGCGTGATGCTGGGGCCTGGCGTGAACATTAACCGCACACCCCTCAACGGTCGCAACTTTGAGTATATGGGCGAAGACCCCCTGCTGGCATCGCAGATGGTGGCGCCTTATGTGCAGGGGCTACAGTCGAAAGGCGTGGCCGCCTGTGTGAAGCACTACGCCCTGAACAACGACGAGGAGTATCGCCACCAGGTGAACGTCATCGTCAGCGACCGCGCCCTGCACGAGATCTACCTGCCCGCCTTCGAGGCTGCCGTCAAGGAGGGACACGCCTGGGGCATCATGGGCGCATACAATCTATATAAAGATGAGCACAACTGCCACAATCAGTACACGCTCAACAAGATCCTGAAGCAGGACTGGGGCTTCGACGGCGTAGTGGTCAGCGACTGGGGCGGCGCGCACGACCTGGACCAGGCGGTGAAGAACGGACTCGACATGGAGTTCGGCACCTGGACCGACGGCCTGACGATGGGTGCCACCAATGCCTACGACAACTACTACCTCTCGCGCCAGTACGAGAAGGCCATCCTCGAGGGGAAATATACGACGAAAGAACTTGAAGAGAAGGTGCGCCGCGTGCTGCGCCTCTTCTTCCGCACCACGATGAACCGCGAGCGCCCGTACGGCTTCCTCTGCTCCGAGTCGCACTACGAGACGGCCCGTCAGGTAGCAGGTCAGGGCATCGTCCTGCTGCAGAACCGCGGCAACGTGCTGCCCATCCGTACCGGGCAGGCCAAGCGCATCCTCGTGGTGGGGGAGAATGCCATTAAGATGATGACCGTGGGCGGAGGCTCCAGCAGCCTGAAGGCCCAGCATGAGATATCGCCCCTGCAGGGCCTGAAGGACCGTCTGAAGGGCAAGGTGGAGGTGGACTATGCCCGCGGCTATGTAGGCGACGTGGGCGGCAGCTACAACGGTGTCACCACGGGTCAGGACCTTAAGGACGAGCGCTCGGCCAGTGAACTCATCGGCGAGGCTGTCGGAAAGGCCCTGAAGGCCGACTACGTCATTATCTTCGGCGGACTGAACAAAGCCGACTACCAGGACTGCGAGGGCCACGACCGCAAGCAGATGGAGCTGCCCTACGACCAGGACAAGCTCATTACCGCCCTGGCGAAGGCGAACAAGAATACCATCTACGTCAACATCTCGGGCAACGCCGTGACGATGCCCTGGACGAAGGAGGTGCCCGCCATCGTGCAGGGATGGTTCCTGGGCAGCGAGGCGGGCCGCGCACTGGCGTCCGTTCTTGTGGGTGATGTCAACCCCAGCGGCAAGCTTCCCTTTACCTGGCCGGCAAGCCTTGCGGATGTGGGCGCTCATGCCCTGGATGCCTTCCCCGGCACATGGCGCGAGGGAAAGAAAGTCATCGACGAGGAATATAAGGAGGGCATCTTCGTGGGCTACCGCTGGGCCGACCTGAAGAAGACGCGTCCCACCTTCGCCTTCGGACACGGACTGAGCTACACCACCTTCGAGCTGTCCAACCTCCGCCAGAGCGCCAAGGAAACGCGCGACGGCCGCCTCACCTTCACCGTCAACGTGCGTAATACCGGCGAACGCGAGGGTGCCGAGGTCGTGCAGCTCTACGTCAGCGATCTGAAAGCCAGCGTGGAACGTCCCCTGAAGGAACTTAAGGCATTCCGAAAAGTCACCCTCAAGCCTGGCGAGAGTCAGGACGTGCAGCTCAGCATCGACCGCCGGGCCCTCAGTTTCTGGGACGAGGCCAGCAACAACTGGAAGGCCGAGCAGGGAGACTTCCAGGTGCTCGTAGGAAACGCATCGGACAACACCCCGCTGAAAGCAAAGTTCCGACTGGTGGAGTAAGGGAAATCGTTGCTGTCCGGCATGGGTGAAAGTTAACGGGCGCAAAATTGCGCCCGTTGAATATCAGGACAAGAAAGAAAATCATTTTCGCGTCTCAGACGAGCGGAGTGGCAAGGGCGCCAGCATTCCCTGCCTGAATATACAGCAGCGGGCCGACTTTCCGTCGGTCCGCTGCCTTGCTTCGTCCGGAGTGTGCCGAACGGTTATCTGTGCTCCGTCAGTTGTTTGTTCCTCACCAGCTTACGTCTACGGTTAGGTAATTTCCTCCTTTCAGCTGCAAGTCCGCCATTGTTACGCTGTAGTGTATGTCGTTGTATTTGTCATCCATTATATCCTTGAAGCTGGTGACCTTTATATTCGGATACAATGACTTGAACTTCAGACTATGGAAAATATTGTCGTATGACTCGAACTCCACTTCCTCTGCGGCCATTTCCCATGTTCGCTTCATAGTCTCGCTGCTTATCACATGCCTGAACTTCAGGTCGGTTACATAGGCTGCGTCGGTAAACTCTTGCCCGTCATATCCGTTTATGATGAAGCTGATTTCGTATTCTTGTTTTATCCCATTGTTTTGTGAGGTTTCGTTGGTCGTCACTCGCAGTCCGTTTCCGTATTTCTCCGTCTGGATTTCTTGCCCGTATTCCCTGTTTATAGAAACGAGGTCCGATGACCAACCAGTTTCACTGTTGGTTAAAAAGAAAGCCACAGTGACATCTTTGATGTCGGGCACGCGGAACTCTTTCTTTCCCTTCTGCTTAATAACCACTACGGCCGTGTCGCATACGTCCTTGTCCATGTCGAGCTGGTCGTATGGCTTGTTGGCGGCCCATACGATGAGTTTTGCCTCGCGCTCCTCAGTTGTCGTGTTCTCGGGCAGGGTGACGATGACGGTGGTGTCGTTGTCGAACGCTACGTTCTCTCCCCAGCCCGGGCTTTTCTCCCAGACGAAGTTGCTGAGCTGGAAATATCCTTTCTTCACCGTAATGCTCTGCTCTCCGCCCTCGGCCTCGAACTCCAGGAGCTTTGGCGACACCTCGAGCTGCGCAGGCATCTCGCCCTTGAGCACGTTGATCTCGATGCGGTTGGTGCCTGGGTTGGACGCATACTGATTGCAGACGGTCTTGTAGTTCTCGCGGCAGGTGAGGTTGGTCACCCTCATGTTTCCCTTGCTTTCCTCTGCCAGCCAGACGGCTTTCTCCTGATCGTCCTGATCGAGCGGGATGACAGGCGAGAAGACGCTCCACCAGCTCAGCGGCTTTCCGTTCTTATCGTGTTCGTCGTATGAGTAGCTGAAGCGCTGGGCATTTGAGAGGTCGAAGATGTTGTTGCTCTCGAGCAGGAATTCGATTTTGTGGCGGATGGTGGTGCCGCTTGAGGTCTTGAAGTCCTTCACGCCACGTACCCAGAGTCCATCGCCGAAATATGAGGTGCTGATGTCGTCCTTGCCGAAGACGGCCCCGTTGCTCTTGGTGGCCCGCAACACGTGTGTCTCCGTGCCGTCCTTCATCTTGGCCGTTACGAACATGTTCAGCGTCAGCTCGTCGAAGAGGCTCTCGGTCAGCTCGTCATTCATGATGCTGAAGTATTTCGAGCTGTGATTTCTTGTCTGATACCAAAGCACCAGCGTGCCTTCGTTCATCACGTAGTACGGGATGTTTACGACTCCCCCCATAGACAGGCCTTCCTGCGGCAACAGGTCGCACGATGGGTTCAGGCTTGTCTCGTCCACGCGGACGGAGATGTATTTGTTGTCCACGGCGCACATTCCCTCCATCAGCACGTTGCCATGGCGGTCGGTGTAGTAGAACTGGTAGGAATGTCCCTGGGTGCCCTCAATGGTGAGCTGCGACATGTCGTCCTTGCAGAAGTAGGCCTGGTTCAGGAAAGTGGGCTCCTTCTTGAAGCCGACGATATCCTGCACCTGCGAGACGAACCAGGTGACGTCCTCGGGGCTTAGTGTGGTGGCCCCGGCTGTGGTGAGAGCCTCATGCAGGGCTTTGTTGAAAGCCTTGATCTGGTCGGTCGTGAAGTCGGCCAGCACGCCCGCCAAATCACCCGACTGGGGATAGATCTCCTCCAATCCGCCGATGAGGATCTTCAGGTTGGTATTGAAGGCGTCGGCATAGGTCTCGCCCGTCAGGTTGCCCTTGCACTTCTGCAGGATGACTTGTCCGTTCTTCTCTACGTAGTCGTAGGCCGTCTGCCCCCAGGAGATAAGGTCGCCGCCGGCGGCAAAAACAACGTTGCACCCCTGTTCGATGATGGGGCCGGCGCTGGCGAGCATCAGGTCTATTTCGCGCATATTGTGGTCGTACAGATACTCAGCCACCACCTGGGCGGGCGTCTTGTCGCTGTCGTTAAAGTGGCTGGTGACGGCGGTGAATATGAAGACGGAGGCATCGTCGAACTCGCCGAGCGAGAAGGACTTCCAGAAATCTTCGCATCCCACCCGGTACTCATTGGGCAGCGACATCTTGGTGACGCCTTCTCCGTATGGCGGCGCATCCATGATGGAACGCCAGATTGACTTGCGCGCATCGGGGCCCAGCTGGTCGGTCTCCACCATAGCTCCCAGCAAAGCCGCCCTGTAGAGGGCTCTGGAATTATCGAGGGCCTGCTTGAACTTGAATACGCTGGTCGCAGCCGACCACACGCCGCGCGTCTCGGGCTGGTGGTAGATGGTCTCCATCAGTTCCCATAGGCGGCCGAAGTCGTTGCACTCAGCCGTGGGGTCGGCGCCAAGCACCATGCATCGCACCATGAGTTCTGCCAGGTCGGCCGAAGCCTCGCTCTCGGTAAGCGTGGGGTAGCTGGGCTTTTCGGGGTTAGTAGGATCGGGTACGACGGGGTCGGGCTTGACGGGGCCGTCCGGTTCGTCGTTGTTACTCTCGCTGCAGGCGCTCAGACAGAGGGCCATGCACAGTGCCATCAAGATGGACTGAAACTTGCTAATCGTTCTCATCGTCTATGATTATTGTGTTTTTATGTGTTATTTTGATGCAAAAATACAAATTTATACGCTAAATTCACTAACAATTTTTGAAAATCGACTAACAATTCCTGAATTTGTTAGTCTTTTTTGGCAAAAAGGCAGGGTTGACGGCTGAAAAGGGTGGGATGTCAATCGAAATTTCGATTTACATACTTTCGCCCTTGCCGGCTCCATTCTTCGGATCTTCGGCTTCCTGCTGGATTTTTTAAAGTCCCACTTTGCGCCCACATACTTTCCCACATGCCGGCAATTAATGTTTTTTTCAACATATAATTAGCATTAATCGGTCATTAATTTTTCATTAATTCAGTTTCGTAAATAGATGAATTCAGTTATGTTTTATCGCCTACGGCGAGAAATCTGTCAAATCAACACAAATCAAACAAATCAATTTTGAATTATAAATAGTCCTTGTATTCAACGAGCGCAAAATTGCGCCCGTTAGCCCATTTCAGAAATGTTCCCTCAACACCCGTTTTTGTGACATTATATGCGGAAATAGCGTCAAGAAGGCATGAAAAACAGGGTGAACACCCCCGAAATAAGACTGGATTTTGCTGATAAATGCACCCCGAAGCACTTGTTCCGGTTTGCACCACCCTCCTTCTCCGCGAATTGACAACGGGCTGAATTCTCAGCCGGTTGCCTTCTCCGCGATTTGCCCCGGGCTGAAATCTCAGCCCGGCTGCTTTACCTGTGGATTGACACTGGGCTGAGACTCTGGCTTCTGAACCCCGTCAACACACTTCGCGGTGTGATGTGTCATTAAGGTCATCGGTCATGAGTGTCATTAAGGATTTTGGATTGGGAAGGGGATTTCCGGCTCATAATATATATAAATAACTATTTATATATATTATGCGGTCTTTCGCATTCGATTTTGCTTAATGACACTCATGACACATGACACTCATGACCGCACCTGAAAAAAATAAAAAAAATGGGAATTATAAACCTGTTGACTCTAAATGTCAATTATGTATAATATCAGATTACGTCTCAAGTATTGATTGATAACTTCAGTCTGTACACTTCGCGGTGCGATGTGTCATTAAGGTCATCGGTCATGAGTGTCATTAAGGATTTTGGATTGGGAAGGGGATTTCCGGCTCATAATATATATAAATAAATAAATTTATTTATATATATTATGCGGTCTTTCGCGTTCGATTTTGCTTAATGACACTCATGACACATGACACTCATGACCGCACCCCCCTCGGGAAAAAAAGATGAAAAAATTTTATGCGCAGTATTCGAGAACCGCAATGCCGCCGCCGTATCTTTGCACCAGAAAAACGTGGACGGCGGCTCAACTTAGTCCGGACAACATCAGAGCTTCCCCACATACCCCACAAAGGTCGGTTACCATATAACCAGTGTTCTTTGACTTAATGTTACAAACAAAGCTTTCCTGCACCAGGCGGCAGTAAATTTTACTAGACCCGCCTCGCGTAAGAAGAAGACCCTCAAAGACCCTCCCCCTGCCCCTCCCTTGTAGGGAGGGGAGGAGAATGTCTTGAAGCTGAAAGCTCAACTCCTGGAGCAGCGAGCAAGGGCGCGCAGCCCAATTATGAATTATGAATTATGAATTATGAATTGCTACAAGCGAGCAAGGGCGCTAGCATTCCCCTCCCTTCTGAGGGGCAATCGCCCGATACAAACGGAGCGATTGGCGACCGTAGGGAGGTTAATAGGGGTGGGGTAAACACCCAGCAAAGAATCACCCATCACAAAAAGAATCTGCATCACCCCTTGCCTACCCCACCCCTACCCCTCCCCTCATAGGGGCGGGGAATGGCTGGCGCGCAGCTCAATTATGAATTATGAACTCCTGGAGCAGCGAGCAAGGGCGCTAGCTCAATTATGAATTATGAATTATGAATTATGAATTGAATAAAGTGAATTGCTACAAGTTGTTTTACCCCTCCTTGCACAGCTCCCAAAAGGCAACGGCAGAGGCGGCGGCCACGTTCAGCGAGTCCACGCCGTGGAACATGGGGATGCGCACCACGTAGTCGGCTCCCTCGATGGCTTGGCGGGGCAGTCCGTCGCCCTCGGTGCCCATGATGATAGCCAGTCGGGGTTCGGCCTTCAGACGCGGGTCGGCAAGCGAGATACTGCGGTCGGTGAGGGCCATTGCCACGGTACGGAAGCCGAGCGGGGGCAGCTGGCGGAGCGGATCGGCAACCCACGTCCAGGGAATGAGCAGCACATTGCCCATCGAGACGCGCAGGGCACGGCGGTTCAGGGGGTCGCACGAGTCGGTAGTGAGCAGCACGCCGTCGATGCCCAGGGCGGCAGCCGAACGGAAGATGGCGCCGATGTTGGTGCTGTCGACCACCCCGTGGACGACTACGATGCGACGGGCCTGGCGGCACACCTCTTCGAGCGAGGGCGGCTGGGGGCGCCTCATGGCACAGAGCACACCGCGCGTCAGGGTGTAGCCCGTCAGGCTGGCCAGCACCTCGCGCGAACCGGTATAGACGGGGAAGTCGGGACCGCACGACGCCTCGATGCGACGGATGAGGGGTGCGGCATCGCCCGCGATGTGGCGCTCCTCGCAGAGCAGCGAGAGGGGCTGCAGGCCGGCATCCAGGGCCACGCCGATCACCTTGGGACTCTCGGCTATGAAAAGTCCCTTCTCGGGCTCCAGGCGGTTGCGCAGCTGCGCCTCGGTCAGGGTGCCGTAAACCTCCACGCCGGGATGCGAGAGACTGGTTACGTGTTCGAGCTTCATGCCGCAAAATTACATCTTTTTCGGCACAAGACAAGCGTTAGGCCGCATTTTTCTTCCCCATTCCTTGCGGGATTAGCAGAATTATCGTAATTTTGTTGCCTGAGAAACCCAAAGAAACGCCATTAACCCCCAAATAAAACGGAATATGAAGGCAAGATACCTGCTGCCGGCAATCGTCGGCCTGATGTGCCAGACGGGCACAGCGCAAGAGACCATGATCCAGTACCTGTCCGGAACGGACAAGGACCACACCGTGGCATGGCAGTTCTTCTGCTCGGACGGCATGAAGAGCGGCCAGTGGACCACGATAGCCGTGCCCTCGTGCTGGGAGCTGCAGGGCTTCGGCGGCTACAACTACGGCTGGGACCGTGATCCCCACCGCGAGCAGGGGCACTACAGGCACACGTTCCAGGCGCCCGAGACATGGAGGGGGCGGCGCGTCTTCCTGACCTTCGAGGGGGTGATGACCGACGCCACGGTGAGCCTGAACGGACAGTCGGCAGGCCCCACGCACCAGGGCGCCTTCTACCGCTTCCAGTATGAGGTGACCGACCTGCTGAAGCTGGGCGGCGAGAACGAGCTGGACGTGCTGGTGGACAAGGAGTCGGCCAACGCGAGCGTGAACGAGGCCGAGCGGCGTGCCGACTACTGGATCTTCGGTGGCATCTTCCGTCCCGTCTACCTGGAGATAAAGCCGCGCGACTTCATCGAGCGGGTGGCCATCGATGCGCGCCACGACGGCAGCTTCCGGATGCTGGCCTTCCCCAACCTGTCCCAGAAGACGGAACGCGACGTGAGCATAGAGGCCGAGATACAGACGCCCGACGGCAGGCGCGTGGGTAAGCCTGTTGCGGCAAGGGGCATCGGTGCCGACGGCGCCGTCACGCTGGCCGGAAAGCTGACGAACCCCTTGCAGTGGACGTCCGAGACACCCCACCTCTACCAGGCCGTCTTCCGCCTGAAGAGCGGCGGGCGCACCCTGCACGAATACCGCCAGCGCTTCGGCTTCCGCACCATCGAGGTACGGCAGGGCGACGGTTTCTACGTGAACGGCGTGAAGGTGCTCATGAAGGGCGTGAACCGCCACACCATCTGGCCCGAGACGGGACGCGCCATCAGTCCGGCAGTAGCCCTGGAGGACGTGAGACTGATAAAGGAGATGAACATGAACGCCGTGCGCATGAGCCACTATCCGCCCGACAGCTACTTCCTGGACTACTGCGACTCGCTGGGCCTCTACGTGCTCGACGAGCTAGCCGGCTGGCAGAGCAAGTACGACACGCCCACGGCCCGACGCCTCGTAGGCGAGATGGTAAGGCGCGACGTGAACCACCCCTGCATCCTCTTCTGGGACAACGGCAACGAGGGTGGCTTCAACACCGAGGTGCGGGGCGACTATGCCGTCTGGGATCCCCAGCACCGCCAAGTGCTGGAGCCCTGGGGCAAACTGGACGGAGTGGACACCAAGCACTATCCCGGATATGCCCACTCGCTGGAGGCCGTCTCGGAGGGTGACCATATCTACATGCCCACGGAGAGCCTGCACGGACTGCACGACGGCGGTCACGGGGCAGGCATCGAGGACTACTGGGAGACGCTGCGCCAGTGGAAGCTCTACGCCGGGCAGTTCCTGTGGAACCTGACCGACGAGGGCATTATCCGCCACGACCGCAGGGACACCCTCGACGCCAAGGGCAATCTGGGCACCGACGGCATACTGGGGCCCCACCACGAGAAGGAGGGCAGCTTCTACACCATCAAGCAGGTATGGTCGCCCGTCTTCGTGCGCCGGCCCAAGCTGGATGCTTCGTGGGACGGCTCGCTCTACATCGAGAACCGCTACCACTTCACCGACCTCTCCCAGTGCGCCTTCACCATGGGCCTGACGCGCTACGGCAACGGGCTGGATGCATCTGTCCTGCGCGCCGACAGCACCAGTCTGCCCACCGTCAGCCTGAAACCCGGCGAGGACGGCATCCTGCATCTGCCCTTGCCCGAGGACTGGCGGGACTACGACATGCTCCGGCTGACGGCTCGCGACGCCAGGGGACAGGAGATCTGCACCTGGCAGTGGCCCGTCACAACCTCCGCCAAGACGGCAAGAAGACTGTTGGCGGAGAACGGAACGCCGGAGATGGACAATGAAACGCGGGCCAGGACAGAGGCTGCCATGGCGAAGCTGGCACCGAAGATTATCGGCCGGCCCATGCCCAAGCAGACGCGGATGGACTGGACACTCCTGCCCGACGGCACCGTCAGGCTGAACTACGAATACCTGCTCGACGGCGACTACGACTACGCAGGCGTGGCCTTCACCTATCCCGAACAGGGCGTTACGGGTGCCACGCTGATGGCCAACGGCCCCTATCGCGTCTGGAAGAACCGCCTGAAAGGTCCGGGCTTCGGCATTTACGAGAAGCCCTACAATAACAGCATCACCGGCGAGAAGTGGGACTACCCCGAGTTCAAGGGCTACTACGCCGAGTTCCATGCCGTTACGCTGCACAACAGCCAGCAGCCCGACCTGACACTCTTCGTACCAGACGAAGACCGCTTCGTGCAGCTCTATGCGCCCCAACGGCCCGCCCAGTACGTGGCACCCTCGGTGCCCGTCGTTCCGAAGGAAGACATCTGCGTGCTGAGCCACATATCGCCCATCGGCTCGAAGTTCACCCTCCCCCACGTAGAAGGTCCGCAGGGCGAGAAGAACCACTGCAAGGGACAGACGATACGGGGTAGCGTCTATCTGCGCTTCAGTGAATAGAATGTAGTCTAATGAGCGATTTCCCTCTATAATTCTACTGGTGTAAGGGAAATGCTTTATAATAAAAGCCCTCACTCCGGATTTCCGGGGAGGGCTTTTTCTGTTTAGTCTCAGGTTCTATGCTTCCGAGAACTGGTCTTTTCCAACACCGCAAACGGGGCATTCGAAATCCTCGGGCAGTTCTTCAAAGGGGGTGCCTGGAGCTATGCCTGCATCGGGGCAACCTTCGGCGGGATCGTACTCCCAGCCGCAAACGTCACATACGTACTTCTTCATAATCGCTTTTCTTTTTAGGGTTAGTAATATGGGGTTAAAAAAGGGTTCAAAAGTTCAAGAGGTTCAAGAGGTTCAAGAGGTTCGTTAGGAGGTAGGTAACAAGGCGCCAGCCCTTGCTCGCTGTTCCTGGAGTTCAAAAGTTCAATGATCATCTGATGATGGTTTTCTTTCCGTCTATGATATATATACCCTTCAGCGCTGCTTTCCTTGCTGGACTTATGCGGCGGCCTGTAAGGTCGTAAATCTCCTCGGGTGCATTTCCCGCCTTCACTTTTCCATTCTCAATGATGCCCGGCAAGGGGAATCCGCAGAGGGAAGGATAGTCTCCCCGATCGTATTGCCATTGCAGGATAGGATAGCCGTTGCCCGCCGAAGGGTCGGCATACCAGGGTGAGCCCCACTGCGCTGCAATCTGCTGCAGCTCAGCATGGCTGAGACCGTCGGTGAGGACTGCCTCGCCATTCAGCACCATACCCGAGAAGGTGTAGGTACCCTGGAGCTGGTCGCCCTCGGCCGTGAAGGCAAAAGGAGTGGCTGAGGCTCCGGCGACGGCGGGGTTCCAGGCTATCACGTTCTGGTAGAGGCTGGGTGGAGTGGAGCTGTTCTGGCCACCGGCTGCTATGGGCGCGGCTATGGGGCCATCGATGCTACCGGCTGAGTAGCAGTTCTGAATGGTCAGGGCGGTTCTGACACGTCCCACCAGTCCGCCGCAGTAGTTGCCTGACATTCCCGTACCGGTGATGTCCACTCGCGTATAGACGTTGCGGATGGTGACGGGTGAGTTGTTGAGCGTTCCGCCCAGTACACCCACATATCCCTTGCTGGCGATGCGGCCGGTGAAGTAGCAGTTCTCCACGATGACGGGCAGCAGGTTGCCCTCGGCGTCCTTGAAGCTGCTGTGGCCCATATAGCCGCTGAGGATGCCGCCTCCGGAGGCAGTACTTGTGACATCGGCATCCACGAAGCCCACATTGCGGCACTCGCCGCAAAGGGTGCCGAAGAAGCTTGGGTAGCCGTTGTCGGACTCGGGACAGAGGTTCTTGATGACATGTCCCCTGCCGTCGAAGTTTATCCAGTTACGGTAGCTGCTGGACGAGCCGTTGAGCTGCTCCCATCTGTAGCCGGTCATATCAACATCATCAGTCATGGCGAAATAGACCATCTGCTCCCTGACGAGAACGTCGCGCATGTGGTCAAGCTGCTCAGGGCGCGAGATGAGGTAGGGGTTCTCTGCCGTTCCGTCGCCCTGTTGATAGGAATAGCTCATGTCGTGAGTGCTCTGTATCATGCGGGTTATCAGGTCTGCTGCCTGCTTGTCGGTGTACGACTGCGTCTGCAGGGCGGCCTGTGCCTCCTTCAGTACAGCCTCTGCCTCTGCCGAGCTGAAGCCTCCCGCCTGGGCACGCTCCACCTCTGCCGTCATCAGGCTAACCTGCCTCGACAGAGAGTCGTAGAGCTGAATGCTCTGCCCGATGCTGTCCAGGGTGCCGGCAATCTTCTGCAGCAGGGCATAGCGCGTCTCGGTGTCGTCGGTTCCCCCGACTGCCTGCCGGTAGGCCTGAAGGCTTTCGCGATAGCCGCTGTAGAAGGGTTTCTGCGTCTGCAGGACTTCGCCGGCGCGCGTCTCGTAGCTATTGAGTACGGCAGTCAGGGCGGTGGCATTCTTCTCGCGGTAGATAACCTGGGCATTGGCCATATAAAAGCGGTCGGAGGCTTCCATGGGCTGACTTGTGCGGAAACCGAAGCGCAAAGTGCCGCCGGTGACCAGGCCGTAGAAGCTGCGCTGGAACGAACCGCGCTGGAAGGTATTGCTGATGGTGTTGTCCGAGGCCGGCACCGTACCGGTCTGATCATCATTATGGATCGGAGTAGCCACGTCGCCGACGTAAGCCTCCACGCTGTTTCCCGTGTCGAAGGTGTTTACCCTCAGTTCGTAGAGTCCGTCAGGCATGCCTGTCCTGCTCTGGTAGATGTCGAAGCTGGCTGCGCCACCCTTTACGTAGCCCAGCGGATAGAAGACCGTACCGGCTCCGCTGACTGGCTTGCAGTCGTCCGAGGCCTCAACGGTCCATCCCTTGAAAGCACTCTTGTCCACGTCCATGTTCTGGAAGAGGTAGGTCTTGTTGGCTCCGTCTCCCTTGTAGAAGACGGGACCCTGCTGTGCCGTAGTGCTGGGCGAGCCATTGTTCACCGAGGGCCAGCCGTCGCGGCTCCACGTTATCTTGTCCAGCAGCATGACGCGGCCCTTGCTGTCGTCCTTGGCATCGTAGGCGTGATACAGGAGCCAGTCGTCGCCGTTGTCGTCGGTGACAATCTCGCTGTTGTGCCCCGTACCTTTCCATTGGCTGTTGCCCTGAATGATAGTGGTATAGTTGTTGTCGAACATCGTGCCGCCCTGCTTGTTGACGTAAGGTCCCATAATCGACGTGGCACGGCCCACAACGGTCCGGTAGGTACTGTTCACGCCATTGCAGCAACTGCCGATGCTGGCAAACATGTAGTAGTAGCCGCCCCGCTTGTAGATCATCACGCCCTCGAAGGCACCGCCGCCAATCTTCGTCTTCTTCTTGAAGTCCTTTATCTTAAGGCCGTTTTCGCTCAGTTCGGAGATGTAGATATCGTTGAAGCTGCCCCAGACGAGGTACTTCTTGTCCTTCTGCTCAACGTAGCAGGGGTCGATGCTGTTATTCACGCCTATCTCCGTACTGCGGAAGAGGCGCCCCCGGTCGGTAAACTTATCGGGCGACGTACCAGTTGCCACGCCGATTCCGGTGCGCGAGCCGTTGCCCCAGAGGGCACAGGCATAGTACATCAGATAGCGTCCGTCCACGTAGTTCACGTCGCACGCCCAGAAGCTGTAGTAGTCCGTCGTCTTCTTCCCGCTGGCATCGATGTAGGTACTGTCGTTCCACGTCGGACGGGCGATGACGTTACTCAGCTTCTCCCACTTCACCAAGTCCTTGCTCCGCAAGCCGCGCTGCCCTGTGGCGTAGGCATAGAAATAGCCGTCCTGGGCCCTTTGCACACTCGGGTCGGGGAAGTCCGAGTTATAGACAGGATTCGTATAAGTGGTCTGCGCCATCATGGCCTGGGCCACCAACCATCCGCAAACAGCGGATAACACACGTTTTGTCTTCATATTCTTTCTGTCCATTCTTCTTTTCGGGGCCAAAGATACGCATTATTTTCTAAAATGAAAACTCTTTTTACGAAAAAAATTATGATGGACCGTCCGTCTGTAATAATCCCTGCCCTATCATGCTTCCCGTTGAACAGACATTACCTTAGTCTCTCTTGAAGATGTCGCGGGTATAGACTTTCTCCCTGACGTCGTCCAGACAGGCATCATAACGGTTGGCTATGATGGCTTTGGCCTGAGCCTTGAACTCTGACAAATTATTTACAACACGGCTCCCGAAGAAGGTAGAGCCGTCGGGGATGGTGGGCTCGTAGATGATGACGGTTGCGCCCTTTGCCTTTACACGCTTCATGATTCCCTGGATGGCGGACTGGCGGAAGTTGTCGCTGTTGGATTTCATCGTCAGGCGGAAGACGCCAATCACTACGTCGCGCTCCTTCTGGGCATCCCACTGGCTGTTCGAACCATAGGCTCCAGCCATTTCCAGTACGCGGTCGGCGATGAAGTCCTTTCGCGTAGCGTTGCTCGTGACGATGGCACTCATCATATTCTGTGGCACGGAGGCATAGTTGGCCAGCAGCTGCTTGGTGTCCTTGGGGAGGCAATATCCGCCATATCCGAAGCTTGGATTGTTGTAGTGGCTGCCGATGCGAGGGTCGAGTCCTACGCCCTCAATGATGGCCTGAGTGTTGAGTCCCTTCAGCTCGGCATAAGTGTCCAGCTCATTGAAATAGGAGACGCGCAGGGCCAGGTATGTGTTTGCAAAAAGTTTTACAGCCTCGGCCTCGGTAGAGCCCATGAAGAGGGTGGGGATATCCTCCTTCAGGGCACCCTCCTGCAGCAGGGCGGCAAACTCGTCGGCCTTCTGGCAGAGGAATGCATCGTCCTGCGGGCGGCCTACGATGATACGGCTGGGATAGAGGTTGTCATAAAGAGCCTTGCTCTCGCGCAGGAACTCGGGCGAGAAGAGAATGTTGGGCACTACGACCTTCATTGTGCCGTCGGACAGGCGTTCGCGGTAGGAAAGCCTCTGGCGCACCTGCTCGGTATAGCCGACGGGGATGGTACTCTTGATGACCATTACGGCACCCGGGTTCACACTCAGCACAAGATCAATGACGTCCTCGATGTGATGCGTGTCGAAGTTGTTTGTCTTCGGGTCGTAGTTCGTGGGGGCGGCTATGATGACGAAGTCGGCATTCCTGTACGCTTCGCGAGCATCGAGCGTGGCCGTCAGGTCCAGTTCCTTCTCGGCAAAGTACTTCTCGATATACTCGTCCTGGATGGGTGATACGCGGCGGTTTATCTTCTCCACCTTTTCCGGGATGATATCCACGGCAACAACATGATTGTGAACAGAGAGCAGAGTTGCGATGCTCAGTCCTACATAGCCTGTTCCGGCTACAGCGATATTCTTCTGCATAATTTTTCCTTACTGACAGTTTGAGGGCGCAAAGGTAGTAATAACTGACGAAAGAAGAAAGGAAAAAGCAAAAAAAATTTTATTTCCTCCCCTGCTTATGTAATCCTTGAGGCTAAGCCATGAAGATACTTCTGCCTGCTTAAGCAAATTAAAACAGAGTTTTATTTGCATTATCGTTCACATAATTGTATCTTTGTACCCCGAAAACGGAAAAATAAAGGAATAGTTGTAGAGCATGGAAGTAATAAGAACTAAACTGGACGGCGTCTTCATCCTGAAACCCCGCCTGTTCGAGGACGAAAGGGGTTATTTCTTCGAGAGCTACTCGCAGAGGGAGTTCGACGAGAAGGTGATGCCCGTCCGCTTCGTGCAAGACAACGAGAGCATGAGCTCTTACGGAGTAATACGGGGACTCCACTACCAGCGGATGCCCTATACGCAGAGCAAGCTGGTGAGGTGCGTTCGCGGCGCGGTGCTCGACGTGGCGGTCGATATCCGCAGGGGCAGTCCTACATTCGGCGAGCACGTAGCAGTTGAACTGAACGAGGAGAACAAGCTGATGTTCTTCGTCCCAAGGGGCTTTGCCCACGGATTCTCCGTGCTGAGCGAGACAGCCGTCTTCCAGTACAAATGCGATAACTTCTACCACCCCGAAGCCGATGCAGGCATCAGCCTGAAGGACGAAACGCTGGGCATCGACTGGCGCATTCCGGTGGAGAAGGCCATACTGAGCGGGAAAGACCTGCACCACGCCCCGCTGAGGGACTGCGTATTGGACTTTGACATAAACGACAAACTGTATTGATGAAGGAGGCACGGACAATGAATATCCTGATAACCGGAGCAAACGGGCAGCTGGGACGCGAGATGCGGCTGATGGCGCAGGAGAGCGCCGACCGCTACGTCTTCACCGACGTCACCGAGGCGGAAGGGCTGGAGACCACCTTCCTGGACATTACCGATCGCCAGGCCGTCTTCCAGATGGTACGGGAACAGAGCGTGGATGTCATCGTTAACTGTGCCGCCTACACGAATGTGGATGCTGCCGAAGCGAATGAGGCGCTGGCTGAACGGCTGAATGCCGAAGCGCCGGAGAACCTGGCCCTGGCCATGAAGGAAGCGGGCGGACTGCTGGTGCAGATCAGTACCGACTACGTCTTCGGCAAGGAGCCGTATAACATCCCCTGCCGCGAAGACTGGCAGGGCACGCCGACAGGAGCATACGGCCGCACCAAGCTGCACGGCGAGCAGCACATCATACAGAGCGGATGCCAATACATCATCCTGCGTACCGCCTGGCTCTTCAGCGAATACGGCAAGAACTTCGTGAAGACTATGCTCAACCTGACGGCCTCGAGGCCTGCGCTGAAGGTGGTCTTCGACCAGGTGGGCACACCGACCTACGCCTTGGACCTGGCAAGGGCCATCTGCACCATTGTCGCCCAGTATGCCGAGCGACGGCAGACACCCTGGGAGAAGGCAGGCATCTATCACTACTCCAACGAAGGCGTTTGCTCGTGGTTCGACTTTGCCCGTATGATTGCGGAGTATGCCGGCCACAGGGATTGCGACATCCAGCCCTGCCACAGCGACGAGTTCCCCAGTCCCGTCAGGCGTCCTGCCTATAGCGTACTGGACAAGACGAAGGTGAAGCAGACCTTCGGCCTGAATATCCCCTACTGGACAGACTCGCTGAAGGAATGTCTCTCGAAAATAAACAATAGATGACGGACGAAGACCGATGGCCAACGAACAATAGAATAATGTGAAAGGAATAGTTTTAGCAGGTGGTTCGGGTACCAGGCTTTACCCCATCACCAAGGGAATCAGCAAGCAGCTGATGCCCATCTACGACAAGCCGATGATTTACTATCCCATCAGCGTACTGATGCTGGCGGGCATAAGGGATATCCTGATTATCTCCACGCCCTTCGACTTGCCGGGCTTCCGGCGCCTGCTGGGCGACGGCAGCGACTACGGGGTACACTTCGAGTATGCCGAGCAGCCAAGTCCCGACGGGCTGGCTCAGGCCTTCACCATCGGAGCAGACTTCATCGGGAAGGACTGCGCCTGCCTGGTGCTGGGAGACAATATTTTCCAGGGCAACGGCTTCAGCCAGATGCTGCGCAATGCCGTACGGACGGCCGAGGAGGAAGGAAAGGCCACCGTCTTCGGCTACTGGGTGAACGACCCGGAACAATATGGCGTAGCCGAGTTCGACAGGGAAGGCAACTGTCTCTCGATCGAGGAGAAACCGCAAGAGCCCAAGAGCAACTATGCCGTAGTAGGCCTCTACTTCTACCCGAACAAGGTGGTGGACGTGGCGCGGCACATACAGCCCAGCGCAAGAGGCGAATACGAAATCACGACGGTAAACCAAAGATTCCTGAAGGACGGCGAGCTGAAGGTGCAGACGCTGGGGCGGGGCTTTGCCTGGCTCGATACGGGCACTCACGACTCGCTCTCGGAAGCCTCTACCTACATCGAGGTGCTCGAGAAGCGCCAGGGCCTGAAAGTGGGATGCCTCGAAGGCATCGCCTACCGCAAGGGGTGGATCGACGAAGAGCGCATGCGCCAGCTGGCTCAGCCCATGCTGAAGAACCAGTACGGACAGTATCTGCTGAAAGTGATCGACGAAGTCAAAAAGTTCGGTCCCGGAATAGACTTATAAGCCCCCGCATTTTGCAAAACCCGGGTCTGGGAATTGCAAAACCCGGGTCTGGGAATTACGGAACCCGGGTCTAGTAAAAACAGGACCCCTGAATAACAAATTGAAACAACCCTTTTGAATACTCACATAAACAAAGACAAAATGAAAAGAAACATCGTAATAACCGGCGGCGCAGGCTTCATTGGAAGTCACGTAGTACGCCTTTTCGTGAATAAGTACCCCGAGTACAACATCATCAACCTGGACAAGCTGACCTATGCCGGCAACCTGGCCAACCTGAAGGACGTGGAGAATAAGCCCAACTACAAGTTCGTCAAGATGGACATCTGCGACTACGACGCCTTCCTGCAGCTGATGAAGGACGAGCAGATTGACGGCATCATCCACCTGGCAGCCGAGAGCCACGTTGACCGCAGCATCAAGGATCCCTTCACCTTCGCCAAGACAAACGTGATGGGCACCCTGAGCCTGCTGCAGGCCGCCAAGGTCTACTGGGAATCCCTGCCCGGGAAGTACGAGGGCAAGCGCTTCTACCACATCTCGACCGACGAGGTCTACGGCGCCCTGGAGATGACGAATCCCGAGGGCATCGAGCCGCCCTTCACCACCACGGCCAGCAGCAGCCAGCATCATCTGGCCTACGGCAAGGACTTCTTCTACGAGACCACGAAGTATAATCCCCACTCGCCCTACTCGGCAGCAAAGGCCAGCTCGGACCATTTCGTCCGCGCCTATCACGACACCTACGGCATGCCCACTATCGTGACGAACTGCTCGAACAACTACGGTCCCTACCAGTTCCCCGAGAAGCTGATACCCCTCTTCATCAACAATATCCGGCATCGCAAGCCGCTCCCCGTCTACGGCAAGGGAGAGAACGTGCGCGACTGGCTCTTCGTGGAGGACCACGCCCGGGCCATCGACGTCATCTTCCATCAGGGCAAGGTGGCCGAGACCTACAACATCGGCGGCTTCAACGAATGGAAGAACATCGATATCATCAAGGTGGTCATCAATACGGTTGACCGTCTGCTGGGCCGCAAGGAAGGCGAGGACATGGACCTCATCACCTACGTTACCGACCGCCTGGGACACGATGCCCGCTATGCCATCGACAGCACCAAGCTGCAGAAGGAACTGGGCTGGGAACCCTCGCTCCAGTTCGAGGAGGGCATCGAGAAGACGGTGCGCTGGTATCTGGACAACCAGGAATGGATGGACAACATCACCAGCGGCGAATACGAGAAATATTACGAGAGTATGTATGCCGGGCGATAGAGCTGCGGCACACAATCCCGCCAGAACAAACAAAATAAAGACGCCTCAGAAATGAAAAGCAAGACCCTCCTGATTGCAGCCCTGGGCTGCATCGCCCTCACCCTCAGCGGGTGCAGGCCGGCTGAGAAAGGCCGCGTAGAAAGCACAGTCACCAACCCCATCCCCCTGAAGTTCGGCGACCCCTACCTGCTTCACGCCAGCGACGGCCGCTACTATATGTACGGCACTTCGATGGCCGACGGCTTCGAGGCCTTCGTCAGCGACGACCTGCTGAACTGGGAGCCCTGCGGACGCATCTATCAGGGCGGCGGCCAGGAGCAATGGTGCGTGGATTGTTTCTGGGCGCCCGAGGTCTATGAGCGCGACGGCAAGTACTATCTTTTCTTCAGCGCCAACTATCGCGAGAATCCCACCAACGAAGGCGAGAACTTCAAGATTGGCGTAGCCGTCAGCGACAGCCCGGCAGGACCCTTCAAGGACCTGATGAACCGCCCCGTCTTCAATCCCGAGTATCCCATCATCGATGCGAACGTCTATTTCGACGACGAGGCAGGGCGCTGCTACCTCTACTTCAGCCGCTGCTGCTACAAGCACAGCGTAGAGAGCGAGATTGCCGACTCGCTCAGGCAGGCCGGCTCCTACCCCGAGATAGAGGAGAGCTGGGTCTATGGCGTAGAACTGAAGCCCGACTTCAGCGGCGTCATCGGCGAACCGCAACTGCTGCTGGCTCCGCCCACCCGGCTGGACGACGTTCAGGCCGAATGGGAAAGCCGCAGCGCCACCCAGGGCGAGGCCAACCGCCGCTGGACGGAAGGCAGCTATCTGATTAAGGAAGGCCAGAAGTACTACATCATGTACAGCGCCAACTGCTATCAGGGCAAGAACTATGCCGTAGGCTATGCCACAGGAGATAATCCCCTGGGGCCGTTCCAAAAGGCACAGAACAATCCCGTCCTGCAGGAGAATGTCAGCCGCGGCGGCACAGTAATGGGCACAGGACACAACATGGTTATCACTATGCCCGACGGCAATCGATACTGCGTCTATCACGGACGGATGAGCGACAATCCCGACGAGCGCGTTGTCCTGATGGACCGGATGGACATCAGCCAGGACGGCATCCTGACAGTTGACGGCCCAACCACCGAGCCACAGACCATCTGCGTCGAATAAGAAGAAAAAACTATGGACTATAAACTGTGGACTTTCCTGATTTGGGGCATGCTGGCAATGGCTGTTGTAGTCTTTGTCTCGCTCTATTTCGTCACAGCCGGCTACGGACAGTTCCGCACGAAGCAATGGGGCTGGAGCATAAACAACAAAGTGGGCTGGACGCTGATGGAAGCACCGGTCTTCTTTGTTATGCTGGCTATCTGGGGCGCATCGGGCTGGAGTCGGCACATACCCGAAATAGTACTGCTCGGCCTCTTCCTGCTGCATTACTTTCAGCGCAGCTTCGTTTTTCCGCTACTGCTGAAGGGTAAGAGCCGTATGCCCATAGCAATCATGCTGATGGGCGTTGTCTTCAATGTCATTAACGGAATCATGCAGGGCGGCGGACTCTACTGGTATCCCAATCCCGATTTTCAGGAGGGCGCGGCCTATCTGCTGCGCTGGAATGCCGTATTGGGGGTATTCCTTTTTATAACGGGTTTGTGTGTCAACTGGCACTCGGACTACGTTATTCGCCACCTTCGTCAACCTGGCGATACGCGTCATTACCTGCCACAACGCGGAATGTTTCGTTATGTAACCAGTGCAAACTATTTAGGAGAACTAATGGAATGGATTGGTTATGCCTTTGCCGCTGCTACGCCAGTAGCATGGGTTTTCCCCATTTGGACAGCAGCAAACCTGGTTCCGCGAGCTCATGCAATTCACAAGAAGTACCGTGCAGAGTTTGGAGACGAAGCTGTTGGAAAGAGAAAGCGCGTCATACCGTTTGTCTATTAGAAAGGCCTTTGTATTATGAATAAGATTTTTGAAGAAGCTAAGATAGGACCGCTAACCCTGAGGAACCGTACGATTCGCAGCGCGGCTTTCGAAAGTATGTGCCCAGGTCACGAACCCAGCCAGATGCTCTATGACTACCACACCAGTGTGGCCAGGGGTGGAGTTGGCATGACAACTATAGCGTATGCCGCCGTTACAGAGAGCGGGCTCAGTTTTGACCGCCAGCTTGTCATGAAGAAGGAAATAGTCCCTGGGCTGCGGCGGCTTACCGATGGCATTCATCGCGAAGGAGCTGCAGCAGGCATACAGCTAGGGCACTGCGGCAACATGAGTCACAAGGCTATTTGCGGCTGTATCCCTGTAGGAGCCTGCAACGGCTTCAACCTGTATAGTCCTACGATTGTCAGAGGACTTCGTGCTGACGAACTCCCCGTCTTGGCACGCAAGTTTGGTGATGCTGTAAACTTGGCTCGCGAAGCAGGTTTCGATGAAGTGGAGATTCATTGTGGTCACGGATATCTGATAGACCAGTTCCTGAACCCCTACTTCAACCATCGGCACGATGAATATGGGGGTAGCCTGGAGAATCGTATGCGCTTCATGACAATGTGCATCGAGGAAGTTATGAAAGCGGCCAAAGATGATATAGCTGTAGTTTGTAAGATGAATATGCGCGACGGACTGAAGCATGGCATCTCGCTGGAGGAACATAGCATACCCGTAGCCCGCCGCCTGCAGGAACTCGGCGTTCACGCCATCGTGCTGAGCGGTGGACTGGTCAGCGCCACGCCGATGTACGTTATGCGCGGCGAGATGCCTCTGCAGACCATGACGCACTATATGGATAAGCCCTGGCTGAAGTACAGCATCCGATCGGCCAAGCCGTTCGTAAAGAAATGCCTTACGCCGACAGTCAACTATCAAGAGGCGTTCTTTCTGGAAGATGCCCTTCGCTTCCGCCAAGCCTTGCCTGAAATGAAGTTTATCTATGTGGGCGGCCTGGTGGCCGGAGATAAGATTAGTGAAGTCTTGGGACACGGATTTGAAGCAGTCCAAATGGCACGAAGCCTGCTTAACGAGCCGGATTTCGTGAACCGCCTGAAGGAAGACCCTCACCATCGGTGCAGTTGTCGGCATAGCAACTATTGCATCGGACGAATGTATACTCTGGAGATGGCTTGTCATCAGCATCTTTCAGAAGAACTGCCAAAAGACCTCATTAGGGAAATAGACAGAATCGAAAAAGAACAGGCTGGAAAATGAATCCGGCCTATTAATAAGGAATAATATGAAATTAGCTATTATCACCGGTGCCGATGGAGGCATGGGATACGAAGAGACAAAGGCTGTGGCCGAAAAGGGATATCACGTTATTATGGCCTGCTTCTGCCCGAAGAAAGCGGAGCTGAAGTGTAAGAAGCTGAAAGATGAAACGCTCAACCCCAACATCGAGGTCATAGGCATCGACCTGGCTAATCTGGCTCTGGTACGTCAATTCGCCGACACGGTCAAGAGCCGTTTCGGGCATGTGGACCTGCTCATGAACAATGCAGGTACTATGGAAACCGGCTTCCACTATACCGTAGATGGACTGGAACGCACCATTAGCGTGAATTATGTGGGTCCTTACCTGCTCACGCGCCTACTACTGCCTTTGATGGACAAGGGCAGCCGCATTGTGAACATGGCCTCGCTTGTCTATCCGTGGGGGAGACTTAACTTCCCGCAATTTTTCGAACGCGGCATGAAAGGCTGGTGGTTGCGTTGCTTTCCTTACTTTAATTCCAAACTGGCCATCACTCTTTTCACTTTCGAACTGGCTAAACGTGTAAAGGAAAGAGGCATCACGGTCAATGCAGCCGACCCGGGCATTGTCAGTACGAATATCATACGTATGCAAATGTGGTTCGACCCCATTACTGACCTCATCTTCCGCCCCATTATCCGCACTCCGCGTCAGGGGGCAGATACAGCCATTCACCTTTTGCTTGATGAGGAAAAAGCCGAGCAAACGGGCACCTTCAACCGTTCCAATCATATTTTCGATATAGGGGAAAAGTACACGAACCATAAACAGATGGGCGAACTTTGGAATCGCACAGAAGAGATTGTAAAAGAATTCTTATAGCCATAGAGCAGTGGGATACCTTTGTCATATTTATTGGAAGAACCATATTAGAAGCACACTACCGCTATGACTGAATTCATTACCTGTATAAGTGATGCTTTATGGAGCTATTTGCTTATTTTTATACTGATAGGATGCGGGCTGTGGTTTACATTCCGTACACGCTTTGTGCAGTTTCGCATGATTGGCGAGATGGTCCGTCTGCTTGCTGATTCAGCCGTTCCAAGCGATAAGGGCAAACACCATATTTCCTCTTTCCAGGCTTTTGCTGTGTCTGTTGCCACTCGAGTCGGAACAGGCAATTTGGCCGGTGTGGCGACAGCTATAGCAATCGGCGGCCCTGGAGCGGTCTTTTGGATGTGGGTAATTGCTCTTTTCGGTTCTGCTACCGCTTTTGTGGAGTCCACGTTAAGTCAGCTCTATAAACAACGGCATCGCGAGTCATTTATCGGCGGTCCTGCTTATTATATCCGTCGTGGCTTGCATTGTCGCTGGATGTCTGTTCTCTTTGCCATCTTGATAACCATTACATTTGGGCTTTCTTATAATTCCATACAGAGTAATACCATCTGTAGTGCTATGCAGGAAGCTTTTGGGTGGTCGCCTCTTTGGGTGGGCTTGGTGCTTTCATTTCTTTCATTGGTTATCGTCTTCGGAGGTATTCATCGCATAGCCCGTGTCAGTTCAGTTCTTGTCCCAGTAATGGCAATTGGCTACGTCTTACTTGCCCTTGTCGTAATAATTATGAATTTCAACCTTCTCCCTCACGTCTTTAAGGTGATTATTTCCAGTGCTTTCGGTCTCGAACAAATTACGGGTGGAGGCCTTGGTGCCACGATGATGAATGGCATAAAACGCGGGCTCTTCAGCAATGAAGCTGGTGAGGGAAGTGCGCCGAACGTAGCAGCTACTGCAACGACATCGCATCCCGTCAAGCAGGGACTCATTCAGGCACTCGGCGTATTTACCGATACGTTGATTGTCTGTTCCTGCACGGCTTTTATCATAATTATAAGCGGTCTTTATACGTCACCCGAACTTAACGGTATCGTGCTTACTCAGGCATCCCTGCAATCTGAGGTCGGTGTTGCAGGTCCTTTTTTCATTGCCTTAGCAATATTCTTGTTTGCGTTCTCCAGTATCATTGGCAATTATTATTATGGCGAAGCAAATATACGCTTTATGACCGAAAGCCGAAGTGTAATGGTACTATATCGCCTTTTTTCGGGCGGAGTTATGGTCATGTTTGGAGCCTTGGCAACCCTTAATCTTGTATGGAGCCTGGGAGATTTGTGTATGGCTCTGATTACGGCTTGCAATCTTGTTGCCATCATTGCTCTGGGAAAATATGTCTTCCTCCTGCTTGATGACTATCGCCGTCAGAAACGGCAGGGCATAAAGGATCCTGTCTTCCATCGTTCACAACTTCCCGATATCGCAAATGACTTGGACTGCTGGGAGTGAAGCTATGCTTCGAACAGATGGAACAGCGAGCGAAAAGGTCGGAAGAAATCCAACAAAATTTCGCTTTTCCGAGTCGAAAGAGACGAAGATGAAAGCACAAGCCAAATTAAAATATGTTTTATTTTGTTTATCCCTTGCTTAATCGTAACTTTGCAACTTGAAAATTTTTTAAACAAACAATTATTATATGAAAGCATTCGTTTTTCCCGGTCAGGGAGCACAGTTTACAGGTATGGGAAAAGACCTGTATGAAAACAGTCAGGAAGCCAAGGATTTGTTTGAGAAAGCCAATGAGATTCTGGGATTCCGTATAACCGACATCATGTTCGAGGGAACAGCCGACGAACTGAAGCAGACACGCGTCACTCAGCCGGCTGTCTTCCTGCATAGTGTTATTTCGGCCATCTGCCTGGGCGAGGCCTTCCAACCCGATATGGTAGGCGGTCATAGCCTGGGTGAATTCAGCGCCCTAACAGCTGCGGGTGCCCTGAGATTCGAGGACGGTCTCCGTTTGGTTTATGCACGCGCTCAGGCCATGCAGAAGGCTTGCGAAGCCGCCCCCAGCACGATGGCCGCAGTCATTGGTCTGCCCGACGAAACGGTGGAGCAGGTTTGTGCAGAAGTAAGCGCTGAGGGAAACGGCGTAGTCGTGCCCGCCAACTATAACTGCCCCGGCCAGCTGGTTATCAGCGGCAACGTAGAGGCTGTGAACGCAGCTTGCGACAAGTTAAAGGCTGCAGGCGCCAAGCGCGCCCTGGTTCTGCCCGTAGGCGGAGCTTTCCATAGCCCGCTGATGCAACCCGCCAAGGATGAGCTGCAGAAGGCCATCGAGACAACTACTTTCTATACGCCCTGCTGCCCCGTCTATCAGAATGTGGATGCCAAACCGCATACTGATGCTGAGGAAATCAAGCAGAACCTGATTGCCCAGCTGACTGCCAGTGTACGCTGGACACAGGAAGTGCAGAACATGATTGCCGCAGGAGCAGACATATTTACTGAGTGCGGTCCTGGCAAGGCCCTACAGGGCATGATTGTCAAAATCAGTCGTGATGTAACGGTGCAAGGAATTTGATTTCCCTGCACCTCTTGAACTCCTGGAGCAGCGAGCACAGAATCCAAACAAGTTTTGTTCTGTCGAGTCGTGAAAGGAGTCGAGCGAAGCTCAATTTTGAACTCCTGGAGCAGCGAGCGCCATTGAAAACTTGTTTTCATTTGGCCAAGTCGTGAAAGGAGTCGAGCGAAGCTCAATTTTGAATTTTGAACCCTTGAACACCTCCCCTCTCACCATCTATCAGGTCTTGCCGCGACTGTTTGGCAACGACAATACGACGCGCCGTCCGAACGGTTCTCTCAAGGAGAACGGTTGTGGACGTATGGCCGATTTTACGCAGAAAGCACTTGAGGCCATCCGAGGCCTGGGGGCTACGCACATTTGGTACACAGGCGTCATTGAGCATGCCACACAAACCAGCTATGCCGACTACGGCATTCAAGAAGATCATCCGGCTATCGTAAAGGGAAGGGCTGGAAGTCCCTATGCCATAAAGGATTACTACGACATAGACCCTGACCTCTCGACTGATGTAACGAAACGGGTGAAGGAGTTCGAGAACCTTGTGGTTCGTACGCATCGAGCTGGTCTGGGCGTCATAATGGACTTCGTGCCCAATCATGTTGCCCGCCAGTATCACTCCGATGCCTGCCCGCCCGATGCACAGGACTTGGGCGCTGTGGACAACACCTCGCAGGCCTTTAGCCCACAAAACAACTTCTACTACATTCCTGGCGAAGAGCTTCATGCCCAGTTCGACCTGAAAGGGTATAGGGAAATGCCAGCCCGCGCCACAGGAAACGATGTGTTTCATGCCTGGCCCTCTCAGACGGACTGGTACGAAACGGTGAAGCTAAACTATGGCATTGACTATGTCGGCGGGCATGTTTCGCATTTCCAGCCTGTCCCTGATACCTGGCGCAAGATGCTGGACATTCTGCTTTTCTGGGCGCGAAAGGGTGTCGATGCCTTCCGCTGCGATATGGCCGAAATGGTACCGGTGGAGTTTTGGGAATGGGTCATCCCTGCCGTCAAGGCACAGTTCCCCACCCTCTTCTTTGTTGCCGAGGTTTATAACCCAGCGCTCTATCGCGACTATATCCATCGGGGATGTTTCGATTACCTCTACGATAAAGTGGGTTTCTATGATACCCTGCGTGCCGTGGTACGCGGCGAGGCCAGTGCTCAATGCTTGACGGCATGCTGGCAAAGGGTCGATGACATCCGCTCTCACATGCTCTATTTCCTGGAGAATCACGATGAACAGCGCCTGGCCAGCGATTTCTTTGCCGCGGACGGGCGGAAGGGGCGGCCTGCCTTGCTCGTAGCCGCCTTGATGTCGTCCAATCCCTTTATGCTATACTTCGGACAGGAACTGGGCGAGCGCGGCATGGACGAGGAAGGGTTCAGCGGACGCGACGGGCGTACAACCATATTCGACTACTGGAGCATTGATACCATTCGTCGCTGGCGTAATCGAGGACGATTCGACGGTGCCCTGCTTACCGACGAGGAGAAAGCCTTACAGGCATTCTATCGTCAGGTGCTGATGCTTCGCCGTCAAAATGACATCTTTCAGAAGGGTGAATTCTACGATCTGATGTACGTCAATCCTCATCTACACAGCCAGTATATTTTTGCGCGAAGCCTGTCGCGCAATTGCGCAACGGCCTTTGCGAACTTTTCTGACCGCAGGGAAGATATTCAGATGAACCTGCCCAACCACATGTTTGAACTATATGGTTTAACGCCCAGGCGCGAGGCCGAAGCCACAGACCTCCTGACGGGCGAACGCCTGAAAGTTTCCTTTACGCCCGACAGCCCCCTCTGCGTATCTCTCCCTGCCTGGGGAGGCGTTGTGCTGGAGATAAAAGGTTAAAAAGACAAGACAATATGCAAAAAGAAAGAATCTCTTTTCTGGATTATCTGCGTGCCACAGCCTGTCTGATGGTGATGCTCGTGCACGCCGCCGAGAACTTTTATGGTGCCGACTCCTCAGGGTTAGCTGGTAATATGTCGATGCTGGCCAACGAAGCCAACCGCTTCTGGGTCAGCTTCTGGGACGGTGGTGTGAGCCGCACAGCTGTTCCGTTGTTTATGATTACTTCGGCCTACCTGCTGGCACCTATGCCTGCAGGCAGCACGATGGTACAGTTCTATCGCCGTCGTTTCCTACGCATCCTGCCGCCATTCGTGCTGTTCCTGTTGCTCTACAGCTTCCTGCCCCTTGCATGGGGAGGGATGACTTGGGAACAATCCATGACAGACTTCAAGCTCCTGCCCTTCAACTTCCCCTCGATGGCCGGTCACCTCTGGTTTATGTATCCGCTCATCAGTCTCTACCTGATTATCCCAGTCATTTCACCCTGGTTGGAACGGGCAACCAAGCGCGAGGAACAGATCTTCATCGGTCTTTTCTGCTTCACGACCCTCATCCCCTGGCTCCACCGCTTCGTTTCGCCCGAGTTGTGGGGCGAATGTTTCTGGAACCAGTTCACAGCCTTCTGGTACTGTTCGGGCTACATCGGCTATTTGGTTTTGGCTCACTACATCCGCGTTCATCTTGACTGGTCGCGTCAGAAGCGGCTTGCTGTCGGCTGGACCTGCTTCCTGGTGGGAGCAGTCTTTACAGCATGGAGTTTCTGGTGGAAGGGGACGCCCGGACAACTGATTGAGACCCCGTTGGTTGAATGGTCGTGGGAGTTCTGCACGCCTAATGTTCTCCTCGCCACCTTCGGCCTGTTCCTGGTCTTCACGACCATTCGCTCTGGCAAGACTCCGGCTTTCATCACTTCGCTAAGCCGCATGTCTTTCGGTATGTATCTGATGCACATGTTTTTCCTTGCTCCCATTGCCAGTTATGTAGTGTCTGGCGACCAGGCTCATCCGTTGTTGCCTGTCGGACTGGCCATTCCCGTCATTGCCCTGTCCAGCTATCTGTGCAGCTACATTACAACGTGGCTCCTCTCTCACCTGCCAGGCAGCAAGTGGATTGTAGGAGCCTGAGAATCCTCAACACCTAAAAAATAAACCTTATGAAATGAGAAGGAGGCTCGCCCCTGCTTTCGCGGCTCCAGGGATCAAAGGTTATGGGGTGAGCTCTTTATACTTCTCCAGTTCTACACCCAGTTGGCTGATGGCCCAGGTGACAACCGTTGCGTCATCCAGCAGACCCAGCGGGACAAAATCCGGAGCCAAGTCGAGCGGCGATACGGCGTATGCAATGGCCGCTACGGCCAGCGTCAGAGCCTGCCCGTCATATTGGCGGTATCGCCCATGAGCTATGTCGTTCACGTATCGGCCCACCAGCCGCAGGTCATCGCGGATACCCTCCAGCCCCCTGCGCCTTGCATAGCTCGGCAGTAGAACCAGCAGAGCCGCTATACGCTGGCGGCTGCCCAAAATGCTGTTCGACCAAGACAGCCAACGGCCGCCCTTGAAACCGGTAATGAAGTTCTTTCCCATTTTTATTAACGTTCCTTAGTTGAGCTGCGCCCGACTCCCTTCACGACTCGGGAAACTTCAAGCAAGCTTGGTTTCCGCTCGCTGCTCCAGGAGTTCATTGTCCATTGTCCATTGTTCATTGTCCATTGTTCATTCTCCATTGTCCATTGAGCTACGCTCTCCGTCATTTTGCGCCGCAAATATACCTATTTCCTGAATACCGTGCCTCATTCCGAGCCTTAAAAATCCTTAAAAACGTTTTTTCGAGAGTTGTACTCAACAGCAAAGAATATATTTCTCTTATCAAACGTGAGAACCTTCGACTGAAAACCGATGAAAAATATCCGGATTTATTTGGTGTGAAAAATGCAAGATCGATGGAGCAAACCCGTTTCCCGTCTGAGCGTAACTACTTCATGTTGCGTGCCTTGTAGATGCGGTCCTTGGCCTCGCCTATCTCCTTGAACTTCTTCTCGGCGGCGCGCCGCACATCATCGCCCAGCGATGCCACGCGATCAGGATGATTCTCACGCGCCATCTTCTTATAGGCGAGGCGAACCTCATCGTCGGTTGCGTCGGACGAAATGCCCAGTACCTTATAGGCATCCTCGAGCGATGAGCCGCCCAGGCCCATCATCTGTTCGGCCATCCCGCCGTCCAGGCCCATATTCAGGCATACCTGGCGCAGCGCATCGCGCTCCTCCTGAGCAATGTGACCGTCGGCCTTCGCTATCTCGCACAGGAAGGCGATGAGCTGCAGGCGCTGTTCCTGAGGCATCATAGCCGAGAGTTGGCGGCAGACAGCCAGAATCTGGGCATTCCACTGCGCAATGCCCATCTGTTTCTTCTGCTCGAAAAGACGAAGCAGGATATCCTCGCCCTCGCTTTCGGCCTGAGCCGAGAAGTTGGTGCGCAGGAAACGGCGCACATACTCCATTTCGCTGTGCATAACCTTGCGGTCGGCATGAATGATGTGGGCCGAGAGCACCATCATCGAGAAGAGAAAGCCGTTGCGCTCACCCTGTGGACGATAGGCCTGCTCCTCCTCGGCGGTGAAATGCGTCATCTGCGAGGTATATGAGTCAAACAGGGCTCCCAGTACAAAGCCGGCAAACATGCCCAAGGGACCGCCGTGAAGCAGTCCCAGGAATCCACCTATCCATTTTCCTATAGCCATATAATATTAATAAGGTATAAAAGGTTCATAAAAAAGATTGAATGGTCTCTCTACTTTCCCTTTCCCTTGACGAGGCGCTTTATCTCGTTGAGCTTGTTCAGGGCCTCAAGGGGTGTCAGATGGTCGATGTCCAAATGCAGGAACTCGTCGCGTATCTGGCAGAGCACGGGGTCGTCGAGCTGGAAGAAGTTCATCTGCACCCCGCTGTCGTTCTGTGGTCCGGCGGCTATACCCTGTCCCAGGTTCTCGTGCTTCATATTCTCCTCGAGCTGCTTCAGCACGACCCCCGCACGCTTTACGATGGTCGAGGGCATACCAGCCAGCCGCGCTACGTGAATACCGAAGCTGTGCTCGCTGCCACCCCGTTCCAGCCGCCGCAGGAAGATGACTTTTCCATCGACCTCGCGCACGCTGACGTTGAAGTTCTTTATGCGGGGGAAGAGTGCCTCCATCTCGTTCAGCTCGTGGTAGTGCGTGGCAAAGAGCGTCCGTGCTCTTCCGCGCGTATTCTCATGGATATACTCCACAATAGACCAGGCGATGCTGATGCCGTCGTAGGTGCTCGTGCCGCGTCCAAGCTCGTCGAAGAGGATGAGACTACGGCCCGAAAGGTTGTTCAGTATACTGGCCGCCTCGCTCATCTCCACCATGAACGTACTCTCGCCCACCGAGATGTTGTCGCTGGCACCCACGCGGGTGAATATCTTATCCACGAACCCGATGCGTGCACTCTCGGCCGGCACGAAGCTGCCCATCTGTGCCAGCAGGGTAATAAGGGCTGTCTGTCGGAGCAAAGCGCTCTTACCGGCCATATTAGGACCGGTAATAATGAGAATCTGCTGGTCCTCGGTATCCATATAGACATCATTGGCTACATAGCGCTCGCCTATCGGCATCTGCTTCTCGATAACCGGATGGCGCCCCTGCCGGATGTCAATGACATCGGAGTCGTCCACAACAGGGCGGATGTATTGGTTTTCTCTTGCACTAAGGGCGAAGGAAAGCAGGCAGTCCAAACGGGCAATCAGCGAGGCATCCCGTTGGATGGAGGGAATGAACTCGGCTAAGGCCGATACCAGTTCGTTAAATAAGCGGGTCTCCAAAGAAAGAATGCGTTCTTCGGCTCCCATTATCTTCTCCTCGTACTCCTTAAGTTCCTGGGTGATATATCGTTCGGCTTGCGTCAGTGTCTGTTTCCGGATCCATTCGGCCGGCACTTGGTCGCGATACGTATTCCGCACCTCCAAGTAATAGCCGAAGACGTTGTTGTAGCCTATCTTCAGGCTCTGTATGCCTGTGGCTTCCACTTCGCGTTGCTGAATCTGCATCAGATAGTCCTTGCCCTGATAAGCCATTCGCCTCAGTTCGTCCAGTTCCTGGCATACGCCGTCGGCAATAACCCCGCCTTTTGCAACCATTAGAGGCGGGTCTGGCTGAATTTCGCGGGCTATGCGGTCGCGGATGCTGGCGCATAGGTTCAGCTGTTCACCGATGCGGTGCAGCGTGGGATCCTCTGCCTGTTCGCAAAGCTGCTTGATGGGTTCGATGGCCTGTAGGGCTACGCGCAGCTGCACTACTTCCCGAGGCGATACACGTCCCACACTGACTCGCGCAACAATGCGCTCCAGGTCACCAATCCGATGCAATTGTTCTATGACGGCGTCGCGCTGGTCGGGGTGGCGGAAGAAATGATCTACGACATCCAGCCGCTCATTTATCAGGCTTACCTCCTTCAGCGGGAATAGCATCCACCGCCTGAGCATACGGGCTCCCATTGCAGTTATCGTCTTGTCAATGACGTTCAGCAGCGAGATGCCTCCCTCGTTCATCGTCGTGGTCAGTTCCAGACTTCGTACGGTGAACTTGTCAAGCCTTACATACCGGTCTTCCTCAATGCGGCGCAGCGCTGTAATGTGACCTAGTTGCAGATGCTGCGTCAGTTCCATATATTGCAGGATGACGCCTGCTGCCACGATGCCGCTCTTCAGATGATCTACGCCAAAGCCCTTCAGATTCTTTACCTGGAAGTGCTTCTTCAGCTTCTCATTGGCCGTAGACTCAGCAAAAGCCCAGTCATCCAGTTCAAAGGTCACGTACTTCGTACCGAATGAGCCTTCAAACATGCCTTTCTTGCCTCGCTCGTGAAGCACTTCTTTTGGCGAGAAACTTCCGAGCAGTTTGTCCACATACTCTGTAGTTCCTTCAGTGGTCAGGAATTCGCCTGTACTGATGTCCAGGAAAGCCAGTCCGCAGGCGGTCTTCCCGAAATGAACGGCAGCCAGGAAGTTATTCTCGCGGAAATTCAGTACGGTATCGGTCATCGCAACACCCGGCGTCACCAGTTCCGTGATGCCTCGCTTTACCAGCGTCTTCGTCAGTTTCGGGTCTTCCAGCTGGTCGCAGATGGCCACGCGCTTTCCCGCCCTCACCAGTTTGGGCAGGTAGGTATCCAGCGCATGATAGGGGAAGCCGGCCATCTCCGTGTTCGGCATGTTTTCCTTGCCGTTATTGCGGCGCGTCAGGGTGATACCCAGTATCTCACTGGCCACTACGGCATCTTCGCCATAGGTCTCGTAGAAATCACCGCACCTGAAGAGCAGCACAGCATCGGGATGCTTGGCCTTCAGGTCATAAAATTGCTTCATCATGGGTGTTAACCCCTCTTTTGCCATACAGTTTTTCCTTATATTTGCTGCAAATATACACTTATTTCAGGAAATATACAATATCCGAAGCAGAAAAACGTGTTAAAGGTGGCGAAAAGGGGAAATTAAAGGTTCACCCTGACACCTCCCATGAAAGTTGCTTTCGGCATAGGGAAGCCGGCATAGGTCTGATAGCGCTCGGCCAGCAGGTTGTCACCCTTCACATAGACGGCCAGTTCGGGCAGGATGCGATAGCTGGCTGTAGCATTCAGCAGGGTGAAGTCCTCCTTCTCCGTTGCCGAAATATGCAGGCCGCTGATGTGCTGAAGACCCATCACCAGGGCAAAGCGTCCGCAGGTATAGTTGGCGCCCAGATAGAACTTCCCTTCTGGAGCACCTTCGATGGCTTTCTTCATGTGAAGGTAGCTGTAGTTGGCATTCAGGCCCCAATGGGAAGTGAGCTGGTAGTCGCCGCTCAGCTCAAAGCCGTGATTGGTGAAGCTGCCCGTATTGACGTTCAGCGGACGGCCCGTGGCCTGCATCACGGTATTGATGAGGTTATCGCCCTTGATGAGGAAGAGGTTGGCTCCAAGATGTCCGCGCTGGAATCGCTGGGCATAGGAGAGTTCATAGTTCGTCATGCGCTCCGGCTCGAGGTTGGGATTATGGGGTGGGAACATATACATCTCGCGGATGATAGGATTGCGGAACCCCTTGCTCACGATTGCCTTCAGGTCGCTGCTACTGGAGGGATGGAAGGTGACACCGCCCTGCGGCACCAGCTCCGTACCCGCCTGGCTATGCCAATCAAGGCGCACACCGGCATCGAACGAGAACCAGCTGCATATCTCCTGACGGAAATCGACGTAGGCACCCACTTCATTTTGCGTCGTGTCGGCCAGCGTAGCGGAGGGCGTTACGCCGTCGTTGAAGCGGTTCCAGGCCTCACCTCCGAAATGCTGCCAGTCCAGTCCCACCGTAACGCGGTTTCCCTCGAAGAAGCTCGCACTCTGATACCAGGTGATGCCTGCAATATGGTCATTATGGAGATAGTGGTAGGCGCGGGGCGTTCCCCCTATGCCGTAGCCGTCGTCTATGTTATGGCGACCCCAGTCGTAATAGCCTCGCAACGAGCCGTTTGTCTTTCCGTAGTTGTTGAGGACGGAGAAGGAAGCCAGTCCGCGGGTTATCTTACTGTCGTTATCTATGAGCGGCGCATTTGCCGGACCCGGGTTGCTGGCATTGAAGTGCGTCAGGTTGGCATCGGCCGTCAGTTGCCAGTTCTCCGAAAGGTCGTAGCCCAACTTCACGAAACCCGCCTCCTGCTCAAAGTTGGAGTTGGCGCGATGTCCGTCTGTGCGCTGATAGCTGATGCCCACAATACTGCTGAAGCGTCCGATTCGCGCCCTGTTGACAGCCTCGCCCTGAAGGGTGCCGTAGGAACCGCCGCCCAGCTGGATGTCCGTCTTCTGCCCGTCCTGCTTCATCTGGCGCGTCACGATGTTCACCACTCCGGCCATTGCATTGCTGCCGTAGTACAGGCTGGCCGGTCCGCGTAGCACCTCTACGCGTTCAGCCATCATGGTCTGATAGGCATCGGGGATGGGATGGCCCATCAGTCCGGCATACTGAGGCTGCCCGTCAACGAGAACCAGCAGCTGTGCGCCGCTACCCACACCGCGTATCTTTATGTTCCCTGCTGCGCCGGTACTCACGCCATAGCCCAGTACGCCTCGGCTGGTACTGAACAGACCGGGCACCTGTTCCGTCAGCGTGGGCAGTATGCTCAGACGGCTGTTCTCCTGCAGCTTCTCATGGTTCACTACGGTCAGACTAACAGGCAGCGAACTGGCCGCCGTCTCATTCCTCGTACCTGTTACGACAATCTGAGCCATCGTGCTGTCCTTGGGAAACTCCTCGCCCATCAGGAAGGCAGGCATAGCTGCCAGCGCAACGAAAAACAGATTTCTCTTCATCTCTTTACCTTTTCCTTTCTCGTCAAATACTTATGCTTTATTCCGATTGCCGGAAAGAATGCCAGGAACAGATGCAGCTCCTGGCATTCCTGATATTGCTCTTCCTCAGAGTGTGTTCTGCTTCAGTTTCTCCACAAACTCGTCCACCCTTCTCAGCTCTCTTGGAATGTCGATGTTCTGCGGGCAGTGGGAGACACATTCGCGGCAGGCGGTGCAGTGGTCGGCCTGGCGAAGGCGGGGCACAGCACGGTCATAACCCACCAGGAAGGCACGCCGGGCCTGCTGGTAGTTCTCGGCCTGCTGACTCTCGGGAACGTTACCCTTGTTCACACATTTATTGTAATGCACGAAGATGCCGGGGATGTCCAGACCGTAGGGACAGGGCATGCAGTACTTGCAGTCGTTGCAGTCGATGGTCGGATAGCTCTTGATGAGTGCTGCCGTCTCGCCCTCCAGCCATTTCTGTTCTTCCTCGGTGAGGGGTTCCAGGGGCGAGTAGGTGCGGACGTTGTCCTCCAGGTGCTCCATGTAGGTCATACCGCTGAGCACGGTCAGCACATCGGGCTTCGAACCGATGTATCGGAAGGCCCAGCTGGCCACGCTGTTCTCGGGCTTGTGCTGCTTCAGGTGGGCCACCACATGATCGGGCACCTTCGAGAGGCGTCCGCCCAGCAGGGGTTCCATGATGACGGCGGGGATGTCGCGCTTCTCCAGCTCGGTATAGAGGTATTCTCCGTTCACGTTCCGTCCGTCGGCCTGGTTCCAGTCAACATAGTTAGCCTGAATCTGCACGAAGTCCCACTTGTACTTGTCGTGGTGCTCCAGCATATAGTCGAAGACAGCGACATCGCCATGGAACGAGAAGCCCAGGTTGCGGATGCGTCCCTTCTCGCGCTGCTCCATCAGCCAGTCGAGCAGACCGTTGTCCAGGAAACGCTGGCGCAGGTTGTCCATACCACCGCCGCCGATGCTGTGCAGCAGCAGGTAGTCTATATAGTCGGTCTTCAGGTACTGCAGGCTGTTCTCGAATATCTTGCATCCTTCCTCGAAGCTATATTGCTGGGGGCTGAAGTTCGAGAGCTTCGTGGCGATAAAGTACGAGTCCCTTGGGCGTCCGCTCTGTTCCAGGGCCAGACCCAGCGATTCCTCGCTCTTTCCCCGGCAGTAGGCTGGCGACGTGTCGAAGTAGTTCACACCGTGCTCCAGCGCATAGTTCGTCAGCCGGTTCACCTGTTCCTGGTCGATGACCTCGTTGTTCGGTCCGTCGCCCACCCTTTTGGTCGGCAGTCGCATCCAGCCGTAGCCCAGCAGGCTCACCTTGTCGCCCGTCTTGGGATTGGTGCGGTAGGTCATCTTGCCCGTCGGCACAGGGTCGGTATGGTGTCCCATCGGATCCAGGTCAATCTCGCCCCCGCCGTTTTGTTTTCCTCCGCAGGCGGACAGGGCCGAGGTAGCGGCCACCGTGCCCGACACTTTCAGGAAGTCTCTTCTGTTATATTGTTTCATTGCTCCTCACATTTTACATTTTACATTTAACATTTTACATTTTACATTCTCAATCACACTTCCTTGTGCACCTCGTGACCTTCTACATAGATGGCGCTGAAGGGGCGCGACGGACATACATACTCGCAGGCACCGCAACCGATGCACTTCTCCTCGTTCACGACGGGTATCATGGGCACCAGGCGCCCGTCAACCCGCTTGTTGTCGGCATCGAACCACTGCCCGCGGTCCTGATGATACTTGCTGCCGGCTGGCACCAACTGGATGGCCTGGACGGGGCAGTGACGGGCACAGTTGCCGCAGGGCTTTCCGTCCTTGGCGGGAATGCAGTTGGACTCTACCCAGACAGCGTGCCCCACCTGCGTTTCCTTCCTGACATCCACCTCAATGGGCTGAATGGCTCCGGTAGGACAAACCTGCGAACAGCGGTTGCACTCGGGCCGGCAGTAGCCGCGCTCGTAGCTCACCTCGGGCTGCATGAAGGTGGCAAGCCTGGTGCTGGGCCTCAGCACGTCGTTCGGGCACGAGTCGATGCAGAGCTGGCAGGCCGTACACTGCTCGCGCAGATGGCGCACCGAGATGGAACCCGGCGGTGTGATCTGGTGTTCGCGATGCGGCTTCTTCTTGTCCTCGATGATGGCAAAGCCGCCGTCTGTGGTCTTCTCCTGAGCCTTCATCAGCGATGTGCCCACCAGCAGGGCAGCAGACGTCAGCACGGCCCTGCGACCCTCGTCTATAGCGGGGTTTTTCAGGTCCTCGTCTGTCTTCGTCTCCTCGCTCTTCTTCTCCTGCTTCTCCCTCCAGTCATTATAGATGATGTTTTCCTTGTCGATCATCGGCTTATAGCCGAACGACAGGGCATCGAACCGGCACTCCTCCAGGCAGTCGCCGCAGACCACGCAGCGCGAGTAGTCTATCGTATGGTTCTTCAGGTCGATGCAGGCCGACTTACAGTTTCGTTCACACTTGCGGCAGTTCTTGCAGGCCTCGGCGTTCATCACCACCTTCAGCCTTGAATGCCTGCTGATCATACCCAGCAGAGTACCTACAGGGCAAACGGTGTTGCACCACGTTCTGCCGCCCCGCCAGGCCAGTACGGCAATCACTATCCAGGCCACCAGGGCCATGATGAGGGCAGGCAGGCTCTTCAGCCATACATCCACCGTATAGAAGGCATAGCTCTCGTGCCGTTCGGCAATACCGGCCAGCACATTGTTCCCCAGCTTATAGAGCGGCGCCAGCACCGTGCCTACGATACGTCCGTAGGTGCTATAGGGGAAGACCAGGCTGGCCACCCATCCCAAGCCGACCGTGAGCAGCACACCCGCAGCCAGCACGAAGCTGGCGCGCAGCAATCCCTTCTCGGGCGAATAACTGTACTTGTTCTTCTTCCTGTTCAGCCAGGCAATGGCATCCTGCATCACGCCCAGCGGGCAGATGACGGAGCAGTAGATGCGCCCGAACAGCAGGGTCAGGGCAACCAGGAAGAACAGGACACCCACGTTGACTGCCAGCAGGGCGGGCATGAACTGAATCTTGGCCATCCAGCCCAGGTAGGCATGGGCCGTGCCGGTGAAGTCCACCAAAAGCCACGTAATCAGTACCCAGAAGACGATGGCCAGGGTAAGTCGGATTTTTCTCAACATAACACTTCTCTTATCTTTAAAATGATTAAATTTGCTAAAATCGCTTACAAAGTTAGTGATAATCTGCGATTAACACCACAACGGGCCCCCTCGAGACCCTATAATTTATGATTTTTTAACCCAAATATTCGGGTTTGACGTCTCTCCCCCTCAAGGGGACCGGGGAATCAGTAGCTGACGGAGCATTCCATCCCCAGGGCCCTCACCCTTTCAGCTATCTCGTCCAGCCTTTCGGGAGTAGCCTTCAACAGTTCGGGTGCCGGTGTCTCGCGGTCGATCGTATAGATCATCACCTGGCTGGGGCGAATCCTCTCCAGTGCGCGGAGCCAGGGCTCCACGTATTCGTCGCCTGTATTGTCCACACACTCCTCCTCGAAGCTGCCGCTCAGGAACATCGTCTGAATAATCACATGCCCCCGGAACAGGCACAGGTTCTCCACCAGCTGCTCCACCTCGTAGCGGCCCTGCGGCCTGTCCACCTTGCGAATGAAGGCACTGTCCACCGTATCCAGCTTCTGGATATTATTGTCGAACAGCATCAGGGCGTCCCTCACCTCGGGACGGTGCACCTGCGTGGCGTTGCTCAGGATGCTCATCCTGGCCTGCGGGCATTCACGGTCGCGCACAGCCTTTACCCGCCTGGCAATCTCCGGAAAGCGGGGATGCAGCGTCGGCTCCCCGTTCCCGGCAAAGGTCAGCACATCGGGCACGATGCCCTCTGCCTTCATCTGCCGCAGCTTTTCCGTCAGGCGACGCTCCACTTCCTGCGGCGTCGGCAGGGGGTTATGCGTCCGTCTGTCGGCATTGAAGCCACATTCACAGTAGATGCAGTCAAAGCTGCACCACTTGCCGCCCTCGGGCAGCAGGTTAATGCCGAGCGAAATACCCAGGCGACGGCTCTTTACCGGACCGAAAATGGGGGAAGAATAGATGATTGTACTCATAATAAATGCAAAATTAATAAAAAACTTATGAAATCCTGCACCAAGAGACTCTTTTTCTTCGTATTTTTGCATCGATTTATCGCAGAAACGTTTGAAACGAACCGTTTTCATACTGTCATTTCTCGTTTTTCCCCTGCTTGCCGCACTGGCTCAGGGGGAAGATGTGGACATCGAGCTGGAAGGCTTGGAGGACGAGCTCCTGCCCGATGAGCCGCGCCAGTATAAGCTCAAGCTCCAGCGGTGGCGCTATCGCGATCCCGTCATCCAGAACGGCGATACGATGTGGTGCTACCTCCTGCCCGAACTGCCCGTCTATGCCCCCCTCAGGTTCCGCACCGCACATCAGCGGCGGGCCTACAACCGCCTTGTCTATAACGTCAAGAAGGTACTGCCCCTTGCCCAGCAGGTGAACCAGATGATCGCCGAGACCTACGAGGTACTGGAGCAGCTGCCCGATAAGAAATCGAAGGAAGCCCACATGAGAGCCGTCGAGAAGTCCATCATGGAACAGTATAAGCCCGAGATGAAGAACCTCACCTATTCGCAGGGCAAGCTGCTCATCAAGCTGGTGGACCGCGAATGTAACCAGAGCAGCTACGAGATCGTACAAGCCTTCTTCGGTCCCGCCAAGGCCGCCTTCTACCAGGTCTTCGCCTGGACCTTCCGCGCCAGCCTGAAGAAAGAGTACCGCCCCGATGACGACGACAAACTCATCGAGCGCGTCGTGCGCCAAGTCGAGACAGGGCAACTGTAGTCAATTGTCCATTGTCCATTGTCCATTTTCCATTGTCTTTTCACCCGAAAGGAAAATTGCCCGGATAATACGACTTTTGGGGCAAAGCTCATACCGGCCGAGCTAAAACATAAAGAACAGTAAAGTATGATCTCAGTAAGACCTAAGTAAAGAAGCTATAAACTCTCTATAAAACCTCTATAAGATCTCTATCCCTATATAATAGAGACTTTATAGAGAACTTATAGAGGAATTATACAGAATGCTCTGAGGAATAAGTTCCATGTGCTGTATACTGATTTGGGTGGTTTGCTTGGGAAGACTCAAACAACGGCGTTGTTTTGCCTTTCCTACACCGATGTTTTAACGGAACAACGGCGTCGTTTTAGGCTTCCTTCGCCACAG
>JAILKU010000018.1 GCA_024693505.1 Bacteroidaceae bacterium
CATTATATATAATATTATTATTATAAATTTATTATATATATTATATATATATACTATATACATATATTTTTTCATACTTTCTGAGGTGATAACGTAACACTAAAATATGATGAATAGAGAAAACATATCCTGAAATCAGAAATTATCATCATAAAAAATGCATGAAAATGGCTGTCTATGTCCCCCCTCTCACTGATGGCAATGCGCGAAAACCCGCTCCCACAAAGGAACTATCTTTTTTGGTCTGCAGGAGCAACCATGAAAAATTAATTGTCCTAATTGTCCCAACTGTCCACAATGCCGGATCAGGGATTTTGCGGTTTATCGTTTTTTCACTACCTTTGCAGCTGAATAGCATGAATTGAGTATTCCGCGGGCAGGAACAAAGCCCGGAGGAGAAAGGACTGAAACGATATGGAAAAGATAAAAGTAGACGTAGTAGGACTGAGTCACGGCGATTACCGCGACCGTACGAGTGAGTTCCTGGCAGAGGCACTGGGCAAGCGGCTTACGCTGCAGAAGGAGCCGGAGAATCCGTTGGACAGCTATGCCGTCAGGGTGCGCCAGGGGGTGAAGAAAGTGGGCTACGTGGCGGTGCCCGATCTGGAGGTGGTGCATCAGGCCATAAAGGGCAGCGGAGGGGGCACGCTGTTGAAGGGCGTTGTGGCGGAATGCATCGAGAAGCCGCCCAAGCTGCGCGTAGAGCTGGAGGCAGAGCAGATTGACTGGGATTACTCGCCCTTCGACGACAGTGTGTACGACGGGTGGGACTACAGCGGGATGTCCCTGATTCCGCCTGATCTGACGGCCCAGAACGACCTGACCACCGACCTCGTCATGACCCTTGAGGGGAAGGAAGACTACGACGGCGAACTGACTGACCTGGCCGAGAAATGGCTGCAGACGGCGCTCTACGACCCGAGCCGCGAGATGGTGCGCGACCGATACAGGATAGAGCTTCTGCTCTCGGCCCGCAGCGAGCCGGAGCTGAGGCAGGTGGCCGCTGAGATAGGGAAGCAGAAGGGCTTTCTCATGTCGCATGACTCGCGCGCGGAGGTGGCCCGCTATCTCTTCGTGGAGTGGCCGATGCAGCTGAAGCGGAAGGGGCTGGAGAAGTATCACTTCACCAACGACTCGAATCTGTCCGAGCTGGAGGAGCGGCTGAGGGCATTCCCCTTTCATCTCTACGACAAGTTCCTGAACGACCCGGTGGATTTCCTGCGCGAAGTCTATTACAACCACGTGCCGCGCCGGCAGCTTTTCCAGCTCCTGTCGGGCATCGTGCTGATGGAGCTGAAGGGATGTGCCCAGCCCGGGAAGTGGGGCCGGGAGGGCGCCACGGAGCCCCTGGAGCAGATTGAACGCCTGTGGAGTAGCGATTCGTTACTCCAGACCCCCGAGGAATCGGTCAGACAGGCGATTGAGGAATTGATGGTGCTGAAGGTGCAGGCGGGAGATAAGTACGTCTTCACCCAGAAGAACCAGTGGGCAGCCGTATGGGGCATCCTGAAAGACAAGGAGGGCCTGGCGTTCAAAGACCTGAGAGACTTCTGCCAGAAGATGGGCGAGTGGGGATTCGGAAAGGACAGCCAGTGCCGCATACCCTGCATCTATGACAGCGTGGTCAAGGGAACCGTCTATATCGGCAAGTCGTTCGACAAATGGGACAATAAGAGCCAGACGGGCAGGCGCATGCAAAGGGCGGGAGCCGAGCTGAGAAACATCCTAAAAAAGAAAAACAGGGGCAAGAACACCCCCTAGAAACTGCTGTTTTCCAACAGAACATTCCAATGCCGTTCCAACGTTCCAACCAACGTTCCAACGGCATTTTTTTTGCATTCATCACGGGGAAAAGGTTGTATCTTTGCATCGTCGAAAGCGCGCAAAACGACAATGAAGTATAATTTAAAAAATTTAAAAAATGAATATTTTCAGTTTTTCAAATTCGGTCAAGGCTGCCTCTCAGATGGAGCCTTGCACCCCCGAGACGATGAATGCGGTGTTCGACAACCCGCAAGTAGCACAGGCCTGCGAGCAGATTGCCCAAGGCCTGGAGGAAGTAAAAAAAGGTACACGCACACGCGAGGACTTCGAAGAGATGAAATCTCGTCTGAAGGCCGACTGCCTGCCCGTATTCTGCTTCCACGCCTCTTTCCCCGACGGGCACCGCAGCAACCAGTCGGCTGTGCCCAGCGGACTCTCTATCTATGATGTGGATCACCTGTCCGAACCGCCCCGCCTGTACTACGACCGCAAGGTGGCGGGCCGCGAGGCCGAACTGGGCATCTGCCTCTCCCACATCACTCCCAGCAGCGAGGGGCTGCGACTGGTATTCCAGATACCCCGCGGAATGGACCTGGCGGAGGCTCAGAAGTGGATGGCCCTGCAGCTGGGCGACGAGCAGTACGACGGCTGCGTGAAGGACCTGGCCCGATGTTCCTTCGGCGTGCCCCGCAGCTATGTACTCTACTATGATGAGCAGGCCCTGTTCGCTCCGAGGGACGTTCCGGCCGCCGGGGAGGAGGGCGTGACAACTGGGACAATTGAGACAATTAATTCTGCGCCCCTGCCCCTGCCTCAGACGCAGGAGAAGGCCTCCCCGGAAACCGGCATCGAGGACAGCTTCGAGGGCATTTCCTATAGCCGCATCGTGGCCGCCCTGGAGGAGCAGCTGGGCGGCGTACCGGCCAGGGGGGCGCGCAACAACTTCATCTTCGCTATGTCCTGCCATCTGCGCTACGTATGCAACGACAACCCCGAATGGATAGCCGCCATACTGCCCCGATACGGCGAGGAGGAGCCGAAGTTCCTCTCAACCGTCCGCTCGGCCTGCAACCGCCCGCAGACGAAGAACCGCTCGGCCATAATAGAGCGCGCCCTGGCGCAGGCAAGGCGGCAGAAACAGGCAGAAGAGGCAGTCAGGCAGAACGGCATGCCGGCAGCCCGGCCTCCTCAGATGCCCGCCAAGCTGCCCCGCTTCATACGCCTCATCACCCGCAATGTGCCCGCGCACCTGAAGCCGGCTGTGGCTATGGCCGTATTCCCCGCACTGGGTGCACACTGCTATAGGACGAAGTTCCGATACAACGACAACGCCCTCGTAGAGCCCACCTTCATGAACATACTCGTCTCTGAGATGTCGAGCGGAAAATCGTGCGTCAACGAGCCCATCGATGCCATCATGGCCGACATCAAGGAACGCGACGACGTGAATCGCAGGCAAATACAGGAATGGAAGGAGAAGTACGCCGGCTGTCCGGCCAACGAACAGAAGCCCGAAAGGCCAAGGGGGCTGCCCGTACAATGGGTGAAGACCGATATGACGCCAGCCGCCTTCGTACAGCTCATGGCCGATGCCGGAGGCCACTTCCTCTACTCGCGAATGGACGAGTTAGGACTGCTCAACCAGCTCAAGACCAACGGACGCGGAAACAACGTCACCGAAATAATACGTCTGAGCTACGACTGCGGCGAGTACGGCCAGGAACGAGTAGGTACCAATTCGGTGGCCGAATGCGTAGAGGTGAGGTGGAACTGGAATGCCTCCACCACACCCGGCAAGCTAAGGCGCTTCCTCCACGACTCTCAGCTCGACGGAACCCTCTCGCGCATCACCTTCAGCACCATCCATACAGAGGACGACCGAATGCCCGTCTACGGCATCTACGACGAGAACTTCAGGGCACAAGTGCAGAAGGCTGTGGAGCCGCTGGGGCTGGCAAATGGAATTATCGTATGCCGCAAGGCAAACGACCTGGTGGAGAAGATGATCGAGGAGAACAGCCAATACGCTGCCCTGGCCGACGACGAAGCCTTTCGCGAACTATCCTACAGAGCAACCTGCTCGGCCTTCAAGCGGGCCATGATACTCTATCTGCTGAACAACCGGAAATGGACGCCGGAGATTGAGGAATTCGTGAGATGGTCGTTCCAGTACGATATGTGGTGCAAAATGTGGCTCTTCGGCGAAAGTCTGCGCAAGGCGATGGAACAAGACAGGGCCGGCTCCGTGCCAGGACGACGCAACCTGATGGAATGCCTGCCGGACAGCTTCACCCTTGAAGACCTGAACGCCGTCCGGCACGCACAGGGTATGAAGGGCGACGGCACGCACCAGTTGCAGAAATGGGTTCAGCGCGGATACTGCACCTTCGATCCCGCCACCGGGCAGAATCGCAAAAGCCCTGAATTCCTGTTAAAGCACGCGAAGCGAGGGGCTTAGGACGTGACAAAGAGAGAGGGGCAAGCAAACGCTCGCCCCCTCTCCTATCTCTCGGGTTTATGTGTCCCTTTCTCCTCAGCCGGTTACTTCCTGGTAGCTGCGGCGTCGACGTTGGCCGTCACGGTTCCGCCCTTGGCGTAGTATGTGCCGTCCACCTTGATGCCCTTGCTCTTGCGGCCGGTGTTGGTGACGGTGATGGTGCCGGCGGAGATGGTGAGGTCTTTTGTGACCTTGATGCCCATGCACTTGCTGGTGTCGTCGGTCTCGGGGTCTTCATATACGCCGCCTGTGGCTGCGATGGTCATGGTCGTAGCGGCATCGTCCTCGTTGATGATCATGTCGGTGCCGGCGGATATGCCCTTGGAGCCTGCGCCCTTGGCATTGATGACGAAGGTGCCGCCGCTGACGGTGATGAGCGAGTCGCTCTTGATGCCCTTGGCATCGTCGGCAGTCACATCGATGTTGATGCTGCCGCCCTTGATGAGTATCTGTCCGTTCAGTTCCTCGTCGGGGTTGTTCTTCAGCTCTGCCTGTATGCCGTCGCCGCCCATACCGGAGAGGTTGACGGTTCCTCCGTTCATCTGGAAGTACTGCTCGATGTGCATGGCGTCGCTGACGGCTTTCGATACGGTGATGGTGCCGGTGTTCTTCTTGATGAGCATATACTCGTTGGTGGCTATGGCGTGGCGGTTGTTACCCGTTACGGTGAGGTTGCCGGTGCCGGAGACTTCCATGTGTCCCTTGCAGTAGAGGGCTGCCTTCTGCTCTCCGCCCGCTGCGTCGACGAGGGTGTTGTCGGTGCCGTCGGTCAGGATGAGGTCGATGCGCTTACCGTCCTGTATGTCGAGGGCGGCGCCGGTGGTGGAGGTCAGGCTGAGGCCGTTGAGGTGTATCTTGCACTTGTAAGTGCCGTAGTAGGTGAAGGAACCGCTGTTGCTGGTGCCCTTCAGTTCCACTTCCATCTCTTCCTTCTCGTTCGTGTTGGTCATCACTACGTTGGCTCCGTTGGCGGTATAGGTGACGTCGGCTGTGCCGGCATTGCCCATATCGACGCTGGCGGTATTGCCGCTGAAGGTTACGGTGATGTGCTTGACGATGGTGATGCTGTCCACCTGCGAGGTTGAGTAGGTGGTGCCCGCTGCGGTGAACGATGCGCCGCCGTTCTGGTAGGTGATGTCCTGAAGGGCGATGCGTGTGCTCTCTCCGCCCTGCCAGATGCGCATATATTTCTGAGCGGCTGCTGTAGTGGCGATCATTGCCAGCAGCGCAATGGATAGTAGTTTCTTCATAGCGGTCTCTTATTTCTTTATCTTGATGGTTTCATCGCCCAGTGAGATGATGTAGAGTCCCTTGGGCAGGGAGCGCAGGTCGGCCGTTCCGTTCTTGTCCACCTCGGCAAGGCGTATGAGCGAGCCGCCGGCGTTGTAGATGCGCAGGGTGCCGGGGCGGCCCAGGGTGAGCAGTCCGTTGGCAAAGGCCAGGCTCTTGCTGGTGGAGGGGAGTGACTTGATGGCAGTGGGATCTGCGGTGAAGCGCATCTTCTCCATCTGGCTGAGGGGGTAGGTGAACTGGCCGTCGGTAGTGGAAACCACGCAGTTGCCGTTCTCGAAGGTGATCTTCTGTACCGTGCCCAGGGCTATGCTCTGCTCAACGCTGTTGTAGGCTACGGTCAGGTAGTTGTAATCGTCTGCCCAAACGGTGTGGGCGGAAAGGGCCACTAGGGCCGAAAGAAAGAGCTTTTTCATTAGATGAAAAAATTCAAAATTTATAAATTGACTTATGGTCTACTCCTGTCACGACTCGGCCAAATGAAAGCGAGCTTTCAGTGGCTCTCGCTGCTCCAGGAGTTCAAAATTCAAAATTGGAATTAGAACTTGAAGTTGTAGCCCATGCTGACGGCATGAAGGCGCTGGTGGAGGCGGCTGTGGTCGTCCTCGTCTTTGATGTTGGCCGTCAGGATGTAGGAGAGGGACAGCTCGTGGCGCTTGTTGATCTTGTACTCGCAGCCGATGGCTGAGCGGATCTTCTCGAGGTTCATGCCGTCGCCCAGGTTGTTGTGGAACTCGACTGAGATGAAGGGTCCGAACTTCCATCCCTTCTTGTCGACAGCCAGCTTCAGTCGGCTGCGCAGGATGTGGTTGTCCTCGCTGGCGATGGTGTCCGTCTCCTGTTCGGGATAGCCGTCCTTGAGCTCGTAGCCCTGAAAGTCGCCGCTCCCGTTGTAGAGCTTCGAGTAACGATACTTCCAGTCGGTAGCCGTCGACTGCATGCGATGTGTGTATTGGTAACGCTCGCGCACGGAGATACGCAGCCACTTCCAGAACTTATAGGTGCCCGTAGCCTCGACGGAGATGCGGTGGCGGGGCGACCAGTAGGCATCCCTGAGGTTGTAGCCGTTCCAGTTGTCGTCGGAGACGACGTCGTCCTTGTAGTGCTCGCGCTGGTTCTCGGGACGATAGCGGTACAGGAAGTTGTAGGAGGCGCCCAGCTTGAGGTACTTGACGGGCTTGTAGCCTATGTTGGCACCTACGCTCCATCGGGTGCGCTCCTCCGACCTCAGCTCGGTTTCCATGCCCACGCTCCAGTTGTGGGGCAGGACTTTCTCAATACCTATCTCGGCCCAAGTGCCGAACTTGTCTTCGGCCTGGGCTCCCAAGGGTAAGAGCAGGGCCAGGAAAATCAGTTTGAAATGTTTCATTTTTTCTGTCTTAGCGATGTTTCGCCTGCAAAGATATGACATTCTTTGGAGGAAAAGGTTTAATATCGCATTACGATTTTGTTACAGCTCCATTAAAGTTTGTTAAAGCCGGCCTCCGCACGACCGAGACAGGGGTACGGGACGGGGACTGGCCTGCAAACGGAAGGGCGGGATTACATGCGGGGTATCTTAACCATTTCCTCGATGCTGTTACCTCTGTCGTCCTCGTTGTTGTAGAAGATGCGGATCAGGCAGCCGTCCTTCATGAAGTCGATAAGGCCCACCTCGATGCGGTCGATTTTCAGTCCGGTGCGCTTCTCCAGGTCGGCCTTCAGCTCTTCGCGCTTATCGGGTGCGATGAGTGAGACGTTGTCGTAGCGGATATACCTGCTGCAGCTGGTGCTGACGAGCTTGCTGCTCTCGAAGATCCAGGCCATGCCCAGGAAGACGAGGTTGACGAACAGGATGGTCACGATGCCGAAGCCGTCCCAGTAGTCGGCCTTGGGGTGATACTCGGCACGGGCCAAGGCGTTGATCACACTAAGGGCGATGAGCATGAAGAGATAGGTCATCTCGCGGATGGGAACTGCCTCGGTGCGGAATCTCATGATGCCGAAGATGGCAAAGAGTCCCATCGCAGCGCCGATGTTCATGTTGTCGCCCTCCATCAGGCTGACCAGCAGGAAGATGCTGGCTGACATCAGGATGAAGATGAACATATAGTCGCGCCGCTGACTGTGGGGGAAGTAGAAGAAGCGGGAAATGACGCTGACTGCCACCAGGTTGATGAAGAAACGCATCACCAGGGAAACGAAGTGCTGCGGGTCGAAGAGGGTCAGACCGATGAGGTTTCCCAACTGATAATTCAAATCTTGAATGAAGTCCATAATGTTTTATTTTTTGTTATTTTTATTGTTCGAACTAACGGAATATCGGAATAATGGAATAATGGAATTACGGGTTTTCCGCAGCCAATGGCTTAGGACGGAGGTCAGTATGTGCCAGCTTGCCCAGTACGATGAGCTTCTGCTTGAACAGGTTCTGCTTGAGGTCCTTGTTGGTCATCACACTGCCGATGCAATACTTGCTGAAGCCGGAGGGCTTGATGCGCAGCTGGCGCAGGATGTCGAGCACGGGGCTGAAGACGTTGCCGTCGCGCTTCAGCTCAATGATGACCAGGGGCCCGACATCGGCATCGCGCTCGTTCTCCATATTATGAAAGTGCACGTCGAAGTCGATGGTGAGCCGCTCCGTCTTGCCGTAGTTGACGAGCGTGATGCGGTGGAAGCGGTTGCGGACGGTGGGGTGAATGTCGCTCATGCCCCGATGTACGAGCTTCTGGAGGAAGTCCTCGTTCCCGTTCTCGCCGGTAATCTCCTGCGAAGGCACTTCGACACGCTTCTTCTTGGTGCGACCGTGGTTGTTCTTGGTCTTGACCTCCAAGAAGGTTACGTCGCTGTCGAGATAGGTCCTGACACGAACCTTCTGGCGCGGTGCCCGCCCGTTGTGATGCTCCATGTAGAAGTCGTAGCCCTCGGTATCCCAATAGGTGGTCATGTAGTTGGCTACCTTGCTGCCGTCAATGACCTGGGCATAGTACTTCCCCTGTGCCATACGAAGCAGCTCCACCAACTTCTCCTTGCTGGTTACGAACTTAGTGTCCGTCCGGTTCATCAGGCGGATTTCGGACATCTGCTCCAGCGTGATGGGTTCAAGTTGTCCTAACAGCTCGTTAATTTGTGTACTTATATCCATCTAAAATCACGATATTGGGTGCAAATATACAAAAAATATGTAATTAATATCCTACTCATTTGGTTTTTTCGTGGAAAAAAACTACTTTTGGTCACAAAAAATTGAAATTGTATCGTAATTCTCGACAAAAGTTAATAAAAACAATAAAAAAACGACACTTATGGTAAACGTTAATGAAATTCTGAGCGCAGCCGAGGAAAAGATGGAAGAGGCTGTGATGTATCTGGAGGATGTGCTGGCTCGCATTCGCGCCGGAAAGGCTAACGTCAAACTGCTCGACGGCATCCGCGTGGACAGCTATGGCAGTATGGTTCCACTGGCAGGAGTGGCCTCGATAAACACCCCCGACGCCCGAACCATCGCCATCAAGCCCTGGGACAAGAACATGTTCCGCATTATCGAGAAAGCCATCATTGACAGCAACCTGGGCATCATGCCCGAGAACAACGGCGAGATTATCCGTCTGGGCATACCGCCCCTGACCGAGGAGCGACGCAAGCAACTGGCTAAGCAATGCGGAAAAGAGGGCGAGCAGGCCAAGGTGAGCGTTCGCAATGCACGGCGCGACTGCATCGAAAAGCTGAAGAAGGCCATCAAGGACGGGCTGTCGGAGGACAACGAGAAGGATGCCGAGAGCGACATCCAGAAGACCCATGACAAGTTCATCAAGAAGATAGACGACCTGCTGGCCGCCAAGGAGAAGGAGATCATGACGGTCTAAGGAAAAAGGACGAGTAAGCCCTACTCGATGCAAGGATTAGTCATCAAGAATACAGGAAGCTGGTACGTGGTCCAAACGGACAACGGCCAGCTTTTTGAGTGTAAGGTGAAGGGGAACTTCCGCCTGAAGGGAATCCGCAGCACGAATCCTGTGGCCGTAGGCGACCGCGTGAGCTTCATCCCCGTGGACGACGGTTCGACAGCTCTCATCGACGACATCTGCGAGCGACGCAACTACATCATCCGCCGGGCATCGAACCTCTCCAAGCAGAGTCATATCATCGCAGCCAACATCGACCAGGCTGTGCTGATGGTGACGATTTCCCATCCCGAGACGAGCACCACTTTCATCGACCGCTTCCTGGCCAGCGCAGAGGCCTATCGCATTCCCGTCCTGATTCTGCTCAACAAGACTGACCTGTATGACGAGGCCGACCGGAAGAAGCTGGACGACATCACCGGGCTCTACCAAAGCCTTGACTATCCCTGTCTTAGGCTGAGCGCAAAGGAAGGAAGCGGGATCGACGACGTCAGGCCACATCTGGAGAACAAGATCTCGCTGCTGAGCGGCAACAGCGGCGTGGGAAAGAGTACGCTGCTGAACGCCCTGGTGCCAGATGCCGAGGCCAGGACTGCCGAACTGAGCATGGCACATGATGCGGGGATGCACACAACGACCTTCTCGCAAATGTTTTTCCTGCCGGAAGGCGGCGCACTCATCGACACCCCGGGAATCAGGGGCTTCGGGACCTTCGACATGGAGCGGGAGGAGGTGTCGCATTACTTCCGCGAGATATTCCAGACGGGGCGTTCCTGCCGCTTCGGGAACTGTACTCATACGCACGAGCCAGGCTGTGCCGTATTGAAAGCGCTGGAGGACGGAGGGATAGCCCCAAGCCGATATGCCAGCTATCTGTCGATGCTGGACGATCACGACGAAGACAAGTATCGGCGAGGTCATGGAGGATAGACAAAACGCCTGAAGCTCCCCTTTCTGAAACAAGTTGGCTATGAGGAAAATCATCTTCGCCCTTCTGCTTTTGCCGTCCCTGCCGCTCTGGTCCCAGCAACCTACAGAATACGAGCAGACGATGGCCCGGATGGGGCTTGCCAAGAACGATCGCGACGCCTCGGGAGAGTCCGTGATTACGATGGATGAGCCGCGGCTGGCCTACGTCAACCTGTCGGAGATGGGCAGGCTGCCCACTTCGAAATGGACGGAGCAGGAGTGCTGGCTGGAGTTTCACGGCGCCGGTGTCTATTTCAAGAAACGCATCTCCATCAAGGGACAGGGCGGATTCAGCATCCGCTACCCGAAGAAGAACTTCTCCTTTGAACTGTACGAAGACGACTGGAGCGCTACGACCGACCTCGTCATCGGCCAATGGGTTGAACAAGACGCGTTCCACCTGAAGGCGTTCTGGACTGATTATTTCAGGGGCATAGGCGAGATCGGCTATAAGATATTTGAAAATGTGGTGGCCGACCGGCGGCCTTTTTGGGAACGCGGCGGCTATATGCAGGAGAGCCTGGCACGCTGTTTCCCCGACGGCTTTCCCTGTATTCTCTACGTCAACGGCGAATTCTATGGCGTCTATGCCTGGCAGCTGAAGAAGCACCGGAAGAACATGAACCAGAAGAAGCATACGGCCACACATATTCATCTGGACGGGAACTTGAACAACGAGACGCTTTTTCACGGCATCATCAAATGGACTGATTTTGACGTGCGAAATCCCACAGGCCTCCTCACGACCAATGGCGCAGCCTACGACGGCAACCGCCCCAATGAATTGATGGGCCGGAACAGCAGCGGTTATTCGGCTTATACGACCGACGAGAAGGAGAAAGAGGCGCGTGAACGTTCGGCCCAGGTGAAGGAGTCTATCCTGCAGTTGAGCAAGTACTGCCCGGAATTGGAAACGCTGGAGAAACGAATGAATCTGGGCGCGCTGCGCAGGCGTTTTGAGGAGCAGTTCGACCTGGAGAGTCTTCTGGACTATTACGTCTTCTACGAGTTCCAGTGGAATGGAGACGGCTCGCTGAAGAACTGGCAGTGGTTCACTTATGACGGTGTGAAATGGCTAGTCGCCCCCTACGACCTGGACCAGACTTTCGGCCTCGGGCTATACGGGGTGGTCAGGCCCGCCTTCCTGCCGCAAACCGACCTGACTACGGGGCCTTTCTACTGGCTTTTCAAGTATTACCAGCCTGAGATACGCGAACGTTATCGCACCCTCCGGCAAAGCGGGGCACTGTCCGAGGCCCGCGTCCTGCCCGTCATGAAGGACTGGTACAATCGTATCGGCGAGGAGTGGTATGCAAGAGAGATGCAGGCCTGGCCAGAGAGCCCCTGCTACTGCGAAGCCATCTGCGGCAGGAACTGGGAGGTCTGTGAGGATTGGAGTGTGTATGCCGAAGTGGACAACTTCAGCCTGAGCCGTCAATACAAAGCAGGAGACATCTGCCGTTATGAAGGACGCCTTTGGCGGGCAACAGGAATGACAAAAGGCACCTTGCCCTATATTCGCAATGCCAATGTCGATTCCCTGGAGCGTCTGCTCTCATGGGTGGGAGACCGCCTGGCCATAATGGATGAGAAGTATGACTACACTACTTCCACCCCTCAGATTCAAACCGGTTCCACACAATATAACAATGTGGAAGGCATTTACACTCCATCGGGTATCCGACTGAATGCGCCGACTCGCGGAATCAACATCTACAGGGACCGCAACGGCAACAGTTGGAAGATACTTATAAGGTAGGCCCTTGAACTTGGTTTTGCTGACGTGATTAGAAAGATTCATATATGAAAAAGTATTTGTTTTTATCCCTTTCCCTGTTCCTTTTCATGCCGATGACGGGGCAGGACATCAAAAATCCCGTATGGCCTGGAAATTGGCCCGACCCCACTGTCTGGCAGGCCTCAGACGGACGTTACTACTGTATGGCTACCAACCCTCGCCGACTATTGCAGAGTGACGACCTCTTCCACTGGGAAATGTCTGACATTTCGCCTATCGATGAGTCTTCGTGGGAACGCATTCGTGGTATCTCGCGCAATTTCTGGGCTCCTGACGTAGCGACCGTAAATGGCCAGAGGCTTCTCTATCTGAGCCTCTACAATAGTGCGGAAGACAGCAATATCGGCGTTTTCCGCGAGACGTCACCCCAGAAGTTCCAGTTTGTGGATCTTATTACCCGCGGCACAGAAACGGGTATTGAAGACACCATCGATCCTGAAGTGGTGACCGATCCGAAGACCGGGAAAGTGTGGCTATTCTTTGGCAGCGTGGGTGGAATCCATCGCATAGAGCTGACGAGCGACGGACTCAGCCTGAAAGAAGGTGCAGAATATACTCACGTAGCCGGATTGACCGTACATCAGAATCCAAGCCGCTCACAGGTCTATGAGGGGTCTTACCTTCACTATCGCAAGGGATGGTGGTATCTTTTTGTCAGTTCCGGCTTTTTTGGTGACCATACCTATCAGTTGCAAGTGGGCAGAAGCCGTAAACTAACCGGGAACTTTGTTAACCGGGAAGGTAAGCCGATGACCAAAGGCTATGCCACACCAGTCATTCACAGCGATGAGGGTGACCAGTTCTTCGGCCCCGGCCATTGCGGGGAAATATTCACGATTGATGGCCATGACTATATCTTCTACCACTGTCATAACCGTGCTCTCAGACAACGACAGGCTCGCCCAATGCTGATGCAGGAAATCAAATGGGACAAGAAGGGATGGCCTTAT